>DATNQN010000055.1 GCA_036703985.1 Leptolyngbyaceae cyanobacterium | reverse complement strand
CCCCCTTCCATTCATTACGGAGAGCCCCGAAAAGTTTAGTTACCATAAAAGATCGTCTACTTACGAATATCCATTTTTTATGGGTGTGTCAGACTGAAAGTTAGTGCAACCAAATCGTGAACTCGTGATCGAAGCAGAAGTCCACAACTCGTTGCGTGCGTTCCTCCGCTCATCAGGTACGGCTTACTGGCCCCACCATTTAACGATGGCAAGGTTGGTGGCGAGAGCTTTGCGGCTGGGGCGTAGCGCCTTAATTCAGGTGGGAGTTCCCGCAGGTGTCAACGTGCGGTATCGCCTGAGTTACTTGGCACCTGCTTTGCTATGGCCTGGGCCAGTTATTTTAGTAGCAACGGAACCGATACAGCATCGCTTGCTGAAAGTGGAAATTCCCCAGTTGTTGGGGTGGGTTCCTACTCATAAGGCAATTCGCATCGGGGATGGTTTGCCCGATCGCGATTTCCAAGGGCTTTTGCTTACTTCTCCACAAGCTTGGTTGGCAGACCGATTAACTAGTCAGACCCTTTTTGGTAGTGGCATTCCCACGATTCTGGATGGAATAGACGACTTGGAAACTTGGACTTTCCACCAACTAAGGGCAGCTATTCAACCCAAAGATTGGGAAGAATTAATGCTGGCAATCCCTTCGGCAGTAAAAGCAATCCGCAATGCCAGGGTACAACTGACCAAAGCAGTATTTCACCATCCGGCAAATCCCTATGAGTGCTATTTGTTGGAAACACGAGAACGAGAGATTTTAAAGAGTTTGTTTGAAAGTTTGGGTTTGAGGCATCAGAATTCGGAAGTTGAGGGTCGGGATGATTCCCCTTTCCCGATTCCAGAAGTTTGGCAAGTTTTTTGGCAGCAATTTCAAACTGATGAAAAGTTAATGTGGGCTGAAGTGGCCCGACCGCAGGGTTTGTTTACGTTGTATTGCGGGCCACAAGATGTCGCTGCTCCTCTTGCGAAGGTGTGGCAGCAACAACCAGTAGTTTTAATCGGTGGGGCTGTGGAGTTAGAGGCGGAGGCTCCGATTTATCGGCAACGGTTGGGTTTGGGAGATTTAACGTGTCTGAAGTTTTCCCCCGATCGCCAAAGCGAACTAATCCATTTATACCTGCCAGATGGGTTGCCGATGCCCAATACCCCACAATTTCAAAGTGCTTTACTGTTGGAAATTCGCAGGTTGCTGGTAATTAGCACGACGGTTGAGGGACTAACGGTTTTGTTGGTAAGCGATACGCCTCTGAAAGCTCAGATCGCGGCGGTTTTAGCATCTGAGTTCGGTTCGCGAGTCCAGGTAGAAAAAACTTGTTTGGACGATAACGGGATTTTGGTTACTGGCTGGGAGTTCTGGCGTCAGTATCAAGATGTGTTACCAGCGCCTCGATTATTAGCGATCGCTACTTTGCCGATCCCTTCTTTAGAAAATCCTTTGGTAGCTGGTCGAGTAGCCTATTACAAGCAACAACGGCAAGATTGGTTCCGCTTGTATCTCCTACCAGAAGCTCTTTCTGCTTTACAAAGAGCGATCGCTCCCGTGCGAGAAACTCAAGGTGTCGTTGCTCTACTCGATAACCGCGTCCTTCATCGTACCTACGGTAAACAGGTACTTTCAGCCTTAGGGCCATTTGCCCGGATTAACTATTTAGACCCTAATTTGTTAAATCATCATGAATAATCCTGGTGTTTTAATTTTGTCAAGAATTTGATAAACGACACCAGAGTAAGGTTATCATCGAGCCAAAGTTAAGTTTCACTACTAAATTCTCATTTGTCATGGGTGATGCAAAAAGGCGAAAAGCCACACTTGGAGAAAAATACGGTCAAGAGCCGAAACTCGCTCCCTGGTTCCCATTTACCAAAAGTCAGGCAGAACAATTCGTGAAATGGTCTAACCGTGGAGCCTGGATTGGTATTGGCTTATTGGTTGTTGCCTGGGTAACGGTTAGGATTATTGGCCCGCTCGCAGGTTGGTGGCAAATTAACTAAAATCTAGGCATAAATTGGACAATTCAAGCGTACAGAGGCATAAAGTTTGACAAAATAAATTTTTCTCCCTTTTTGCCTCTTAATCTCTTTCTATCGAAAGAACTGAATTGCTCGATCGTCAGTCTAAGATGCAATCGTATTAATACTAATGTCAATCCGGATACCTTGCTCTCCTTGAGAGTCAGTTAATCTGGAACCAAGTAATAGTAGTTCAGGTGAAAAATATCGTGAACCTTTTAAGTAAATATCTGATGGGTCGATTCTTAAGGAAATATAAAACAAGTTTACAATTAGGTGTGGTGGTTGGAGGATAAACGTGTTTATCAGACTTGCGGAACAGCACCGCCAATTCGTTCAAGACCTAGTGATGAATCTTCAAGCGCTGGCAACCGTGCTAGAACGTCGAGGATATCTAGCTTCTTGCTATACCTGCGGTGGCCAAATGACTAGCGCCTCTTTTATGGTTAGTTTGGGAGAAAATCACCTGATTAGATTTTTGGTCTCAGACTACGGTATAACTTGGACTGAAATGCGAGACGATCGAGAATTAATGAAGCTAGAGGGAGCAGAAGCGATTTCTCAGCTACAAGAACTAGCTAATCTAGTCAAGGAGCAAATAGAGCCTTGCGAAGCTTACTTAGTGGGTGCTAAAGGAGGTTAAAAGTTGCACGCAGACGTTAACCGACCGATGGCGCTAGCTTACTAAATACGCTAGCCCATCAAGGAATTAACGCTTTGGAAGAGAAGCTCCTCTGTCTGGATTTACTAATAAGTCTATGCAAGAGCATTCGTCGAACCGAGAATCAATCCCATTTCATTTATGCACGGGCAGTGTCAGAACCAAAGCAGACATCTAGGTAAACGAGTTGCCTGAACAACTATTATTTCTTTTCGTCTTTAGTCAAAGTCCAATTGGGTAGCCGGAACGCATTCATCGCCTAATAGCGATCTGACCAGTTCCCAGGCTACCTTAATCTTTAAAAACTGGTTTGTATTATTTTGATGACATATATCAGTTAGGATCGCATTAGAGCGACAATCCCAGACTTTAATTTTTTTCTGCAAAAATCTTAACATGGAAAAATGCTCTTGCAAGCCTGTAAGGTCGGGCAAATTTATCTAAACGTTCTCATCCCTCAGTAGAATCTGTAATTATGACTTCCCCAGACCCGCAATGGGAACATCATTATATTGAAACGAATAACATTCGCTTGCACTGCGTAGCTCAAGGGGAAGGAGACTTGGTGATTTTACTGCATGGGTTTCCGGAGTTTTGGTACTCTTGGCGCTATCAAATTCCTGCCTTGGCACGTTATTTTAAAGTGGTCGTGCCGGATTTGCGAGGTTATAACGATTCCGATAAGCCTAATGAAGGCTATGACCTCAATACCTTAAGCGCAGATATCAAAGGTTTAATCGAGAGTTTTGGCTACCTGAAAGCTCATATCGTCGGCCATGATTGGGGTGGGATCGTTGCTTGGCACATTGCCCAAAAATTTCCGGAGTTAATTAATCGACTGGTAGTGTTAAATGCTCCTCATCCCCGTCGGTTTGGACAAGAAATTCTGACTAACCTCGATCAGGTATTGCATAGCTGGTACGTGTTTGCTTTTCAATTGCCAGGTCTTCCGGAGTGGTTCATCCAGCATAATTTAAAAAGTTTTGTTGATAAAGTATTTCGAGAACAAGCCGTTCGCAAAGCAGCTTTTACCGCTGAAAACCTTCAGATTTATCAGGAAGCATTGCAAAAACCCCGCGTGTTACACGCTGCCCTTAACTATTACCGACAGCTAATTACACCCCAATTTTGGCAAGAATATTGGGGACGAAATCCCCAACCGGTAACAGTTCCCACCCTAGTGCTTTGGGGAGAAGACGATTCTTTTTTAAGTAAAAAAATGGTGAACGGTTTGGAACAATTAATTGCCGCACCTTTTCAATTGAAAACCATCCCCGACTGCGGTCACTGGATTCAACAGGAAGCTCCTCAGATAGTAAATAGAGAATTGTTGAATTTTTTACTCAAAAAGAAGTTGTGATTTTTAATCGATCTTAAGTGATGGAGACTGTGAGTTATCTCCATCACTAAGGGCGGACACTTATTTCCTCTTTTCTAGTACTCAGGCTCAGTTGGGAACCAAATTGCCACTCCCCACCCTACCTCATTTGAATAAGGCTGAGCCATGACTGTTTTTCCCTTAATCTTAAATTTTTATAAAGATAAAATGAAATTAATCTTAATTTGTTTAATAAAATTTAAAATTTTGAAAATTTGTAAAAACTTCCGTAATTGTGCGGCACTCACAGAACTTAAAATATTTTAACTTATTAAGATAGGAAGAGTTTAAGGTTCTTTAGCTGTTAAGGATCGGGAGATGCTTAATTTAGTGACTTAAGTCTCTGTCTTGAGAGTAACTACAAGTCACTTAAAAAAAGCTTTATGAAAAAAACCTATCTTTTTCCATTACCATTAACTGCTCTATTTTGCAAGAGTAGTTTTATGATTTAATGTTTGGTCTATGACCAATTACGCCAGTTTATCAACGCCATACACATTATTTCTTCTGGAGACGCCTGAAGGTATGGAACTGGAAAATCGCCTTGGTTTATACCAGGTATTTCTGAAGCTTTACGAACATAATCGCAGTTTACTAGATGAGATTCTCCAATTAGAGAACTCAAATCTTCCCTCTGCGTGCAGTAAAGCGCCACTTTACGTACAAGGCGTGGTACAGGGGCAACAAGCTTATCTAATTACCAATTTAGTTAACGGTCAAACTCAGCGATTGCACCAGCCTCAGAAAATCTGGATTATTGGTCGCGATCGCCGGATTGCTCTATGCCTGCGAGACCAATGGATGTCTCGTCGCCACGCTGCTATTCAATACGTGACTAACGAAGGTTTCTATTTAATTGACTTAAATAGTACGAATGGTTCTTTTGTCAATGGAGAACCTGTTTACCAAAGGGTACTGCTTAATGATGGAGATTTAATTCGCTTGGGAAGCGTGGCTATTTCTTTTTTCGTCGGTCAAACTTCCCGAAATTTGGAACCATTATCCCCTGATTTACTAGCCCAAATCAATCAGATTACAAACCGCGTTTCTTTAAGTACAACCGGACAAGAGGTAACTTCTTTGGAAGAGGGATCGATCGCTAATCGACCAGATGATTCTTTTTTAGAGATGAGGCAAAAACCAGGTCTCGAAGGCCCGACTTCGCCTACTTCTTTAACTAGTTTAAGCGCATCGGAGCGATCGGAAATTTTAGATCGCTTTCTGAGTAACCGCCAAAGTTCCGTCGGACAAAACTGATCGGAAGGGACTGTCGGTGGGAGAAAAAAGAGAAAGCGGGAAATTTTCCCGCTTTTTACCGATTTTAATTACTCGTCGTCTAGTAATTCTTCATCTGTATCGTCTTCTTCCATAATGTCGCTGGGATGAGCCACTGAGTTAGCGGAAACCACTGCACCTTTATCCAGTTTTTCCCGAATTTGCTGTTCGATATTTTTGGCAACGGCGGGGTTTTCCTCTAAATACTTGATGGCGTTATCTCGTCCTTGGGAGATATTTTCACCGTTATAGCTATACCAAGCTCCTTTGCGGGTAATTACGCCGATTTCTTCAGCGATGTCTACCATACAACCGATCGTAGAAATACCTTTGCCGAAAATTATATCAAATTCCGCGATCCGGAAAGGAGGCGCGACTTTATTTTTGGCAACTTTTACTTTCACCCGGATACCGAATTCTTCCGCACCTTTTTTGAGGGTTTGAATTCGGCGGATGTCCAGTCGCACTGAAGAGTAGAATTTGAGCGCGTTACCGCCAGTGGTGGTTTCTGGATTACCGTAGGTGACGCCGATCTTTTGGCGCAATTGGTTGAGGAAAATAACCGTACAGCCGGATTTACCGATATTACCAGTAATTTTACGGAGAGCTTGGCTCATTAAGCGTGCTTGTAAGCCAACGTGAGCATCGCCCATATCCCCTTCAATTTCGGCACGGGGTACTAGTGCGGCTACCGAGTCAACTACTACAATGTCAACAGCGGCAGAACGAACTAGCTGATCGACGATTTCTAATCCCGATTCCCCGGTGTCTGGTTGAGAAACTAACAAGTTTTCGATATCGACGCCAAGGGAAGCCGCATATGTGGGATCGAGGGCGTGTTCTGCATCGACAAAGGCGGCAATTCCACCGGCTCTTTGCACTTCTGCGATCGCGTGCAATGCTACCGTTGTTTTACCGGAACTTTCTGGGCCATAAATTTCGATTACCCGTCCCTTGGGTAAACCGCCACCCAAAGCTAAGTCTAAAGTTAATGCGCCGCTGGGGATGGTTTCCACCCTCATGCGAGTGGCATCGCCCAAGCGCACTATAGCGCCTTTACCGAATTGGTTTTCAATTTGTTTGAGTACTAAGTTGAGAGCTTTTTGCTTACCTGCGTTGTCGGTGCTTGCTATAGTCATTAATCTGCCTCTAGGTTGGAGGGGAAAAAATTTGCTAGTCCGGGAGTTCTGACTAGAACAGATATACTATTCTAGTTTAGACTTTATTCTATCGGCTGGAATGTCCCAGCGTGCCTAATTTGTCAGTCCTGAATCCCTTGTTATGCGTGCTGAGTCAGGAAAGTAGACATTTTCATCATTTCGATCGCGAAATTTAGCGAACTCAAGCTTTAGCCGTTCGCTCGCGAGAGTCTGGTTTATAGTGGTTTTAGAGAAGTGTCCGTATTTAATTCGGAGTTTAGCATCATCTGAATTAGCTGGCTGCTGGTTTAAGTTTCGTTAAATTTCTTTCCTCAAACAGGCATTTGATGACTTCTTTCGTTTCCGATACCTTTATTCCCGAAACAGCCTTATCGGTAGGTGGGTTGACTGATTATATTCAGCAACTTTTAGAAGAAGATAACCACCTGCGGCAGGTTTGGGTGCATGGGGAAGTTTCTAGTGCTAGTCATCATTCCAGCGGATTATTTTTTACGCTGCAAGATTCGGATGGTAAAGCCTCGATTCGCTGTGTAGTGTGGAGTAGTGGTTTGGCGAAATTAGTCCAAATGCCAGTAAAAGGGGAAAAGTTAATAGTTTTAGGCAGTATTCGCCTTTATCGTCAGCGAGGAGAGTATCAGCTAACAATTTGGCAAGCTTTTCCAGCGGGAGAAGGTTTACAAGCTTTACGGTATCGACAGCTGCGTTCTCGTTTGGAGGCGGAGGGGTTATTCGATCCGCAAAGAAAGCGATCGCTTCCTACTCATCCTAAAATTATCGCAGTGGTCACATCACCTACGGCGGCGGCTTGGGGAGATATCCAAAAAACACTGAAATATCGATATCCCGGATTGCACGTACTGTTTTCACCAGCACAAGTGCAGGGAGAAGCTGCACCAGATTCGATCGTAACTGCGATCGAGCGGGTAGAACGCGACGGACGCGCCGAAGTGCTGATTTTAGCGCGAGGTGGTGGTGCGGTCGAGGATTTAAGCTGTTTTAATGATGAAAGGGTAGTCAGAGCGATCGTTCAATGTTCCATTCCAGTAATTACCGGAATCGGACATCAGCGAGACGAATCTTTAGCAGATTTAGCGGCTGATTTTTCCGTTCATACTCCCACAGCAGCAGCGGAACAAGTTGTCCCCCAACTAAATGATTTAATTATCGAACATCAAGAGCGAATCGCTGCATTACACGAAGCGGTAAACTACCATTTAGAAGCAGCAGAAACCCAACTCGAACAATTACAAAATCGTTTGCGACGATTGCGATTAGATCGACAGATCGAGCAGCAAACTCAGTCTTTAACCTGGTTGCGCCAACGCTTGATTCAGTCAACCAACCAACGTCTTGAAAAAGCCGATCGCCATTGCCAACTATTGCAAGAAAAGTTAGCAACACTCGATCCGAAATCTGTTCTAAAAAGAGGTTATGCAGTCGCGAGACAGCAAAATGGTAACATTGCTCGTTCTGCTGACAATTTGCGAATAGGGGAAGAATTATTAATTCAGTTA
This sequence comes from Leptolyngbyaceae cyanobacterium, assembly GCA_036703985.1. GTDB lineage: Bacteria > Cyanobacteriota > Cyanobacteriia > Cyanobacteriales > Aerosakkonemataceae > DATNQN01. The sequence goes on along the minus strand of DATNQN010000055.1, from coordinate 88,851 downwards.
AGTCAAGGTGAAATTAAAGTTAAAATTATAGATATTTTGAGCAATAATTAAACTACTCTATCAACAACACCAACTAGTCGATCGGAAGATATTTATGGTTAAATCTAAAAATTCTGATAGTTCCAAGTCAGTAAAATCTCAATCGCGAGCGCAATGGAATTATGAAGAAACAGTAGAAAAAATTGAAAAAATAGTAGCTAATATTGAATCTGGTAAGCTAGAATTAGCTGAAGTTTTTGATGAGTTTGCAGCAGCAGTTGAACACTTGCGCCAATGCGAAACTTTTTTAGCAGAAAAACGGGAGCAAGTAAATTTGTTAATCGAAACTTTGGTAGATGAGCCTGATAATTTTTGATTTTTAAATATTCATTTGCGTTTGTTAGTATTACAGAAAATTTTCTATTAATTTGATAAGACAATTTAAGCAATACTACCACGCTTGCGAGTCTCCTTATAAGAAGTACCCACATTTCTTAATCCTACTTTAATCATTTGTTGTTCCAACAAAGCAAAGAAAGTTGCTCTGTCACCTCCTCTAACTACCGCTTGATTATGTGCTTCTGCAAGCACCACTGGATAACCGTAACCTTTCTGAATTTGCGCCAATACTAAACCTAGCGATAAATCCAGAAGCTGAGAATTTTCTGCTACCCAAGCTGGAAATTCCACCCGCGCCACTTCTGTTCCTACATGAACGTAACAAAAATAAATTTTGTGAGCATCGCTATACTGATCTACTATTTTATTAGTACTGCGCCACAAAGGGCTGCGTTGTCCCGGTTGCAAACGAGATGACCAAAAAACAATATCGCGCAGGGGATCGAAAACTTGACAAGGTGCTTTGTCTGGTAAATCGTTACATTGAACGTTGCAGTTTGGCGTTGAATAAGTACAAGCTTGTAGACGCAAAAAGCTTAGAGATTCGCTGCTGCGAGAAGCACTAAGATAACCAACTAAAGGAATACCAGCTAAACGCAATTGTTCCCAAGCATCAAGAATGGGAGGTATAATTAGATCGCACGCATCCTGCGGTAATTGTTCTAAAAACCAAAGCAGCAAAGAACCATCAACCATCGCTAAAGTTGGTATTTTGCAATCATTCATTTCTGGTTTTTCTTCTATTTCTCCAATCTCAGAAACAGAATTAATTTTCTTATTATCTTCTTTTGCAAAAATCGGATATAAAGTTTTTTGACTGGTCACCCAATCAACACCCAATTCCGCCAAAGCTACGGCTTCGGAAACAGTACGCCGATAACCCATCCACTCTTCAGTACGAATTCCCCATTGGCGAGAAACATACAAATCTTCAGGTTCGTAAAAAACTTCTGGTATGCTATCCAATAAAGGTTGTTTTCCTTGTCCGTAATGTAACATTACCCGCCCGACATTGATCAGATAGCAATAAGCAATTTCATGATGACTGGGGGCAATTTGGGAACCATCTGTAGCGAATACTGTATGTATTTTTGGTGGAACGGGAATATCAAAAAAAGTATCTAATGGTTCAATGGGAACAGGCGGGGAAAAAATTAAGCGATCGCGCCATTTTTCCTGTATTTCTTGTAATTCTGCTTGTCTAGCATGAGCTTTTTCTAGTAATTTTTGAGCTACATCTAATCTCTGGCGACTAGCCGCACTTTCTGAAGCCAAATGTTGGCTCAAACCTTGCATTTGTTTGGCTAATTTCGTGAGATCCAGCATTATTTTTAATTCCTAAATTACAAGTTATTTATGAATATTATGTATCAAGTAAAAAAGCGAGTCGATCGAGCTATAATTCAGGATTCAGAATTACGTTAAATTCTTTATTCTGAATCCTGAATCCTGAATTCTGACTTCTATCCTAATTACACCATTTATCCTGCCATTTAACAGTACCTTCAGAAGCTAAAATCCACCTACGGCTGACAATATTTTCGCGCACGGCAGGCTCATTTGGTCGCAAAACAGCATATTTATATGCGATCGCTTTCCCAGCACTTTCATAAAATGGAATTTCCCCAAACCAAGTGTTAGGATTGATATATTCTAGAGCGTAGGCTTTGCTAATATCCCAATTGCCTAATTCAGGACAATCTCCGATTACCACTACAGTTTCTCCGGGATTAGTTCTGATCCCATTAATTTGGGCGCGGACAATGGTTTTTCCAGCTACTTTGTCTCCCAAATAACTAAGAATAATCATTTCCTTGTTTGCTAAATGCAAACCTAATAATTGGCCATTTTTAATCTGGAAATGACGACCAGTTAAGATGCACCTGTATTCTCCATCTTCTAAATCTGTAGAAAGTACGTCAATTGTAACCGAATTGCCTTTATTCATCCCTACAAAACAACGGGAATCTCTGTACCGCCGCACGTAGCAATAAACATCAGGTGTAAGATATTTTTGTACCTGACTGCCTAGCGATACCGCTGGATTAATCCTTCTTAATTTAGATAATAACTGCAAATCTTGATAAATTTGCGTATTTGTATCCCATTTTTCCATCATTGGACGGTTGTAAGGGTCATGTCCGCCGTTAGTATCGTTGTGTAAATACTGTTCAGTTCCGTAGTAAATACAAGGAATGCCGCGAGATGTCATAATTAAGTTAATGGCAAGTCTTAAAAGTGCCGGATCGGGATTGAGAGTTTGGAATCGCGGCATATCATGATTATCGATGAAAGTAACTAATTCTGTTGCGCGATCGTATACGTAATCCAAATCCAAAACATTCTGAATTAAATGAAATCCACCTTCGCTATTTTTTGCCAGCGCTGCTTGTACAGCATTGCATAAAGCAAAATCGAGAATGGACATCCCAGTTTCATTAGAAAACTTAACTGATTTGCCATCCAAAGGATTACAAAAACCCCACTCGCCAAAAGCAAACACGGATGGTTTATGTGTTTGCATATCACTCATAAATTCTTGCCAAAACCAAGTTGGCATATGCTTTACGGTGTCGATTCGCAAAGCATCGATTCCTTTATCTAGCCATTGCTTAATAGCTGATTTAATGTAATTACGATAATCGGGATTGCTTTCATTAAAAGTCGCTAATCCCGACAATTCGCAATATAAGCGCTGCCAGTCATCTTGCTCATTAGTAATTTCACCATTATGGTAATACCAGTTGTTTGTATCATTATAAAAATCAGCGATTAAAACTCCATCATCGTATAATTCTCCCTTGTGTCCGTTTACATCCGGGCTACTATGGTTACAAACAATATCGAGGATCAGCTTCATTCCTCGTTTGTGCATTTCATCAATTAGCCGACTGAAAACATTACAAGAATAAAGAGAAGTTGACTCACCACTTCCTACAAAACGAGGATTAATTCGCTTAAAATCTTTTGTCCAATAGCCGTGCATAGCGGCAAATTCAAGTTGCAAATGTTCTACTTGTTCAAATAAAGGAGAAAGCCAAATTGCGGTTATTCCCATATTTTTTAAGTAGTCCAATTTATCGATAATTCCAGGTAAATCTCCGCCCCAATATTTTCCCCACCTGGTACGAGTTGGGTCAAAAAGTTCTGGATTTGGCCCTTTGTTGTTGGTGGGATCGCCATCATTAAAGCGGTCTACAATAATAAAATAAATTGTTTCTTGACGAAACTCGATCGCCCTAGTAAACAGAAATTCAAAATCTGCATATTTATTCGGTTCGACTTCTGGTGTATGAAAACCAGCAGCAGCCTTAGCAGCGGTAGATTCAAGTTTTAACTGATTAGCAGGAGTTTGTACCATAAAATTACCTCTTTCAGTAGTAAAAATTGAAACGGATGTTTAATTCAACAGAATAATTCACCATAACAGCGAATTTTCTAATTGGCCTTGAGTATTAATGCTCAGCCATACAAAAAAACTGTAAACTCTAAAATGTTTACAGCCGATTTTATATTTTTCTTGGGGTCACTCTGCGTTAAAAAAATATTAAACTAAAGCCACGCGCCAAAATCATCTTTAAACTGAGAAAGAGACAACAGCTTAATGCGTTGGCTACTACGTATTGATTCGTGTTGTGCTGGCGTATTGTACCCCCAGTCAGCAAAGAATAATTGCACTGTTTCTAAATCTGGTTGATTTTCTACTGACTGTAAAGTTTTTAATCTATCCTCGACAAACCAAATCTTAATAGAATTATCAGTTGATGTAGCAATTAATTCTCGTAAAAGTTGATGTTTCGGGCGCTGGCATTCTTTACCAAATATCGATTCTGTTAATATTTCGATATTTTGTTCTTGTAAAAGTTGCTGAACGAATCGCCCTTCTTTCGTCGTAATAATTACCAATTTTACTTCGCTAGCGAGTACTCGTTGTAGCTTTTCGATGACTCCGGGATAAAAGCGATGCAAACTCAGCCACCCTTTTAAATCGGTAGCAATCCATTCGTCCCTGATATTATCTAGTTTTGCGCCAATCTCTGCTGCCTTCAAACCTTCCTGCTGAATGATTTGCTGGGAAATACCCGTCCAGTCGAGCCAAATCTTTTCCTGGGGAACTTCCTGCATAAGTGCTTGCAACAGAACGGGCATTTCCCAACCTACCTCAATCACCGGGCGTAAGCGATAAAATCGCGATGCCAAATCCTGTGGAGGAATTAGGCTCGGTGGTGACCAAATCTGGCAGTAGGTACGCCAAGCTGTTTCAAAATATTCAATCAGCCCATCGCAAATTACACCATCAAAGTCAAGGGCTAAAATAGTTGGGTTATTTTTAAATTTCATGTTTAGTTAACTGGGGTGCAAGGATTCGAACCTCGGAATGGCTGGACCAAAACCAGCTGCCTTACCACTTGGCGACACCCCATCGCGTTTGCCTTAATTATCTTAACAGTTCCTTAAGGGATTTTGTCAAGCCTTTTTACAGAAAAAACGAAATTTTTTTTGGACTAGGAAAGGGAAAGGGACAGATGTATATAGTAACTTAATTTTCAGCCTTTATCCTTTAGACTTCCCTAGCCCGTTCACCAACTAAGCGGGATAAATCCTCAGTCGTCGATTGGGCTCATCGCCGAAACTGGTCGATCGCAAACGGTAATGCTCGACTAATTCGTGTTGCATTTTCCGTACAGTAGCCGATCGCGGTAGTAACTCCACTGGTTGCCCTTTGGGAATCACTATTTGTTCTACGGCTAGTCTGGCTTCTTCCAGCGCTTCTAACTCGTCTTCCGAGCCATTTTTAGTAAACAGCCTCAAATCCTGCACTTCCTGCCCTACAGTGTCATCTATGTTCAACATACGTTGCAGGGCATGGGTAATCTGAGCCACAGTACTATCTTTAATCGTATGGATCGGAACGTGGTGTGCTTTAGCAACGTGACGCAGTTTAGAATGGTTTTTGACGTGCGCCCGCAAAGCCAACACCGCATCTGCGCTATCTAAATCTTTCGTCAGCACCACTGGCAAATTCATTACCCGCACTACTTGCTCTAGTTGATGGCGGCTGACACCATAGGGATAGATATGGAGGGGCAAATCTTCCCCATTGGGTCCTGCTGTTTTGCGATCGTCCTCAAAAAAATCTGCTTGCGGGAAAGAAGCATCCAGCATTTGTTCAAAAGATTTAGCCTCGCTAAAACGCTCTGTTTCGGCAGCTTTCCCATTAATCGGGGTCATTTGGCCCGAAGCACGCCAACCAGTAGGCCGCCAAGAAGCTGCTGGTTGAGTTGTGGCGGGAGCGGGAGGAAATTCTCGCGTAATCTTCACTTCCCCTGTATCCGTAACCGTGCGTACTTGCAGAGTAGGCTGTCGCCCTCTTAACAAGCTATCGACCGTATCCGCACTGCTTTCGTGTACTACCCAACGCTGCCGTTCTAGCATTTCCACGGCAATTTCAAAGGTAGGGGGTGCTTTACGCTCTAAAACGGTCTTTTGCGAACCGCGACGCCGTGCTTCTTCGTCTCCCAACGTAACCGCTTGAATACCACCCACTAAATCAGACAACGTGGGGTTTTTAATTAAATTTTCAATTCGGTTACCGTGAGCGGTGCCGACTAATTGGACGCCTCGTTCGGCAATTGTCCGAGCCGCTAAAGCTTCGAGTTCCGTACCGATTTCATCAATGACGATCACTTCCGGCATATGGTTTTCCACTGCCTCGATCATCACTTGATGTTGGAGTTCGGGACGGGCAACTTGCATTCTTCTAGCGCGACCGATCGCCGGATGAGGTATATCCCCATCACCGGCAATTTCGTTAGAAGTATCGATAATAACTACCCGCTTATCCAGTTCATCAGCCAAAACGCGAGCGATTTCTCTTAAAGCGGTAGTTTTACCGACGCCCGGACGCCCCAACATGAGAATTGATTTGCCAGTTTCTACCAAGTCCCGGATCATGCCAATGGTTCCAAAAACGGCACGCCCGACACGGCAGGTTAAGCCAATAATTTCCCCGTTGCGATTGCGGATAGCGCTGATCCGATGCAGCGTTTGCTCGATTCCAGCCCGATTATCACCGCTAAAAATTCCGACTCGCTGGATCGTATAATTAAGGTCTTCCCGCGTAATTGGTCGATCGGATAAATATTCTGCCTTTCCTGGGAAGCGGGCCTCTGGACGACGGCCCAGATCCATTACGACCTCAACTAAATTATTGCGCGATGGATGTTGCTCTAAGCTGCTTTGAATCGCTTCTGGCAAAATAGCGACTAATTTATTGAGATCGTCAGTAATCTGCATTCTTCCTACGGCGACATTTTGAACACTAGCTTGTGATTCAGAGAAAGCCTGATTGTCAGGACGAGTCGTACCGTTAGGATTTTTCATCATGGTTGATTGGCAATAGCAACTGGTAAGAGAAAAGTCAATAGGTATTGCTCAAAAGTAGACAGGGATTTAACTCAATTGTCTCTCACGGATCGAGTAGTGTGGGTAAATTCAGGTCTACTTGCTGCATAAAGTACTTGGTATTGGCTGTATTATTCTCATGCTACAATTATACTACATACTTTTGAGATAACTTGAGTTGAGAAACCAGGGAATAAGCTAATTCAACGGCTTGCCAAAGGAGTTCTGGTTTTTCCTCCAGGCGAAATGGCTGCGATCGCAACTGAGTGAAAAAAGCTTCGTTTCCCTCTGCTGCTATTTTCCTCTCTGTGTCAAGTACCCCAGAAATTAGCGGAAAATTCTGTTCTATTTTTTCGATTTCTTCTAAAACTGGCGATAACAGTACGCGAGCGTAACTGCCATAGGCAATTCCTGAGATATACTTTTGAGGGTGGGACATCGGATTGATTTCCCTCTTCCCTAATTGGGGAGCTAGCAAGCCATTTGTCTTTAGCTTCCTAACAGTGTGGCTATTAGTGCCTCCCGCTAACTGTACATATCCCGGTAATCCTGCGGATAGAACTTTTTGTCCTAACTTAATCGCCGCATGGGTAGTTCCAGCACCGATGTCTCCACTCATGGGACGCCCGTCAGTTTGCCAAATTAAAGGACAAGGGATTGGCTCGATCGCATCGTACAATTGCCACAAATAATCGATTAAACCTTCACCATCCGGACAACTAATGGCAATTAGTTTTAGTTGGTGAATCCAAGGTGCTAGAGCTTGCCACAATCTTTGAAAATCCGCTACCCTACCGACTTGGGTGTGAATTTCCAAAGCGTCTACTCCCGCTTGTAACACTAAAGGCGCGATCGCTTCTGGCGTGGATACGTAAGAGCGTGCAAAAATTAAATTGCTGGGACAAATCGGCAAACACCTACCACACCCATAACAGCGACTATCAATTACTCCAGAAAAGCCATGTTCGGATTTGCGATCGAAAACAATCGCCTGCGCCGGACAAATACTTTCACAAGGGCGAGGACATTCGATCGGACATTCTGTAGCATTAAATTCCGCCTTCCGAAAATGAGGATCTTCCCCATCATTTAGGCTTACCATTAATAATGGCAAACCTTGGAAACCAAACCCTCGCTGCTGGGCTTCCTCCCGAAAATACTCAACAGTTTTTAGCGCTTCTTTTACCGCCGCAATCACAGCAGTATCGGCAGCCACATCAATACAATCAATTCCTGCTAGAGTATAAGCTAAGGTAAGATTCCGAATTGATGGGAGATGTTGGAAACTGGCACCGCAAATTAGCTTAAACCAGTTCCCCTCCCTTAAAGAAATTAAAGGAGAGTAGAAGTTTGTCACACTTATTATCTTAATTAATTTCTGAATCGATCGGCAGGTAAAAACCCTACCGAAACTAGGCGGTTAACGCCCCTAATCACCAATGGCATTTAACAAGATTTCCGATAAACTCATATCCGCCATATCATCAATAGTTACGGTATCGCAAATATCAAATTTTGCCCCAGCGCCCTGCAATTCATCATCTAATGCTTTTAAAAATTTGCTAGCCGTCGCATCCGAGCCAACTTGAATCATAGAAATCGCCAATTCTTCATCCCTTTCCATTTGACGAGAAGCTTCTATAATGGCTTTCATCACCGCTTTGCGATCGTCTGGTTCCCCATCTGTAACTACTAAAATTGTCTCCCCATTCGCCTTAGTTTGTCCTGCTGCTTTGCGCTGAAAATAGCGATCAGTGGCATCTTTTAATACAGCAGCTAAATTAGTAGTGCCTGCCGGATCGTTTTCTTGAAAAATTTGTTCTACTTTACTAGAAGTTACATTATCATAACGCTTAAATCGGCTGGAAAAAACATAAACAGTGATGCCATCCGCATCAAATTGTTCACATTTTCTAGCTAATGCTAAAGTAGATTCCTGTGCTGCATACCAGCGACTTCTCCCACCCATTTGATCGGGTGTAGACATACTACCGCTTTTATCAATAATTAAAGTGTAATCTCTGTCCTGCATAATCTACTTCTCCTAATTCCATCTTGATTATACGAGAATAGCAAAACGAACTTAACTATTACTTACTGTTGAAAAATGCAAATTCAGGAGTCACGAAACATTTAGCTTCTGAGTTCTGACTCCTAAATTATGAATTCTTCTCTTAGCTAGTCATTAATGGCATTTAGCAACATTTCACTAAGAGTCATTCCTTCCATATCATCCAAGGTGACAGTATCGACAATATCAAATTTCGCACCAGCCCCTTGCAATTCATCATCCAAAGTTTTCAGGAATTTAGTAGCAGTTGGATCGCTGCCAACTTGAATGAAGGAAATAGCTAACTCTTCATCTCGATCAATATGGCGAGATGCTTCAATAATGACACGCATCACGGCTTTGCGATCGTCCGGTTCCCCATCCGTAACTACTAAAATTGTTTCACCATTTGGTTTAGTTTGACCCGCTCCTTTTCGCTGAATATAATTATTCGTAGCATCTTGCAAGACAGCTGCTAAGTTAGTAGTACCCGAAGGGTCATTTTCTTGAAATATTTGGGCAACCTTGTTAGATGTTACGTTCTCGAAGCGCTTAAACCTTCCAGAGAACAGATAAACCGTGATACCATCCGGATCGAATTGTTCGCATTTTCTCGCCACTGCCAAAGTAGATTCTTCTGCTGCTTGCCAGCGAGTTCTACCACCCGGTTGATCTGGGGTAGACATACTGCCGCTTTTATCAATAATCAACGTGTAGTCGCGGTCTTGCACGACAGAACCTCCTACCATACGAGATAAACTCCAACATCTGTTAAAGTTTCTTTCTCTAGGGTAAACGAGATTTCCGCCAATACCAAGCTAAACTATAATGAAAACATAGTTTTAGTAAAGAAATATAACGGAGTTTGGCTTAAAATTAAAGTCATTACCACCGATCTAACCATCAGTGGTTAAACTGACTTTTCTTCCGACAAAACTTCTGTTAGTATCGAGGGATATTTCTCGATTCAGTATTAATCATTATCTAGGCAATATAATTAAAATTAGCGAGCAATTTTATATAAAACCAATTTTAATTATATTGGTTTTATGAATTACTACTTCTTAATTATTTTTTATTTCTTTTTTCACTATTTGATTTAAGTTAAGAGTATTTAAGATTTTACCTCTTTGATAGCTTGCAAATAATCAATTGCTGCTTCTAACTTAGATGGATAAGCATAAGCAAACTCTTCAAACCAAAGCCCTTCAGCCGAGCGAGGATTTAAATTTTTCAGCCATACTTCGGCTTCTTTTTTAATTGCTTGGCGTTGTTGCTGTCTAATTCTTTCCTGCCTTTGTTCTTCTTCTTTTAATAGTTGCTGCTTTTTGATTTCTTCCTCGCAGTCTTTTTCAGCAAACTCTGCTTTTAACTCATCTAGTAAACTATACTCAGCAGCAGAAGGAGCAACACTACTTTGCCAAGAATTTTGAGATTGAGGAGTAACTGAAATAGGTGGTTGATAAAGTTCTTCCCTGGTCAAAGGCGGTTTTTTAGGTTGAGGTTTAGGGTTATCCTTATCCTCATATTCTGATTTCAGTTGAGATAATATGTCATCGATTGATTCCATAACGGACTCCTTTAGGTTGAGGTAATTTTTCAACCATTTAGTAACAGAAAAATTTTAATCATTAATAGCATTAAGTAAAACTTCTGTCAGCGTCATATCTTCCATATCATCAATAGTTACAGTATCTACAATGTCAAATTTTGCTCCTGCATTTTGCAATTCATCATCTAAAACTTTGAGGAATTTGGTAGCTTGCAAATCCGTGCCAACTTGGATAAAAGAAATTGCTAATTCTTCATCTCTATCCATTCGTCGAGATGCTTCAATAATCACTTTCATCACGGCTTTGCGATCGTCCGGTTCTCCATCTGTAACAACTAAAATAGTTTCTCCATTTGCTTTCGTTTGCCTAGCAGCTTTGCGTTGAAAATAATTATTCAGAGCATCTTGCAAAACACCTGCTAGATCCGTGCGTCCCGATGGTTCGTTTTCTATAAATATTTGAGCAACTTTACTAGAAGTTACGTTTTCGTAGCGCTTGAATTTTCCAGAAAACAGATAAAGTGTCAGACCATCAGGATCGAGTTGTTCGCATTTACTGGCTAAAGCAAGGGTAGATTCTTGCATGAGCGACCAGCGACTTTTACCGAGCGGTCGATCCGTTAATGACATACTACCGCTTTTATCGATGATTAAGGTATAGTCACGGTTTTCCAGCATTAGTAGTTCCCCTTTAGCTTTTTCTTCTTCCAGCTTATCAAGGGCTAGGGAAGGATGAAGCCTGAACGATGAAGTCTGAAGGAAAAATTTTCTTTGCGTTCCCCCATCTACCCATCTCCCCATCCCCCCATCACTTTAGGCTGCTGCTAAAGTTTCTCTTAGGGGCATCCAACGGAAAGCGCGATCGCCACCCATCTCCACCACTAACTTAACTCTCGGTTCCATACTGGGCAAGTTAGCTAGATATTCCACTTCTTGACGAGACAGAATATGCCCTTCTATAATCCACAACACCAAACCTTTTGATTTAGGCGGTAGTTGTTCCAGTTGAGTATTGATGATGGGTGGTACGTAGTAGATGTAGCCAACTGCCGCACCGCTACCAAGGCTTTTCTTTCCTAAATGGGGAGGACGTACCCCATGCACTCCAGTCAAGTACATCGCTACATCCCCTAGTCCCCGTGCGCTTATATTGAGAGTGTGGTAACCAGATGCTCGGATGCGTCGTTGATATCTTCCTTCAAATCCTCCCTCTAAAGGAACATAGACTCCCAACGCACCAGATTTTTCCAAATCCCGAATCAGTTGCTTCCCAGTTGTGATAATCGCCATAAATTTACGTTCCACCTGACATATTAAGGAAACGTTACATATAAATGTTATTTTAGTCTTGGGTGTGCCTAAATTTCGATCGATTAAATAGCGATCGATAATTAAGTAATCAACCAAACCTTTTTCCGAAGCACGACTGGACAAAATAAAAAATATAGTTTATATTGTTCGATTGTGGCTAAAATTTCAGCAAGCTCCGTTCTTCTTCCAGAACCGAGAGCTAAACTGAATGCCTCTAACTATAAGGTCGGCTGGTTTTCTCAAGCGGAAATCAATAATTTCTGCATTATAATAAAGAAAACTGGTTTGAAGCAAAAGTGGTCAAAGCTGTCAAGTAAACCAGTGAAGTTAAATTTTCATCTGGCCAAAAAGGGATACTAAGCAGCAAGCTGTTTAAGTCCCGTGTCAGCAAGTAATGCGGCTATTGTTCGGCCTTTTAACTGCTTGAATTAGCTAGGATTCAGCAAATACTAAACTTGCTGGAAGCAATGCTCGAGCAAGTTGTATCAAGTGATTATTGCTGCTTGAAAAGTTAAATGCAGGTTTAATCAAGAGTCAACAAAGTCTCTGCCTATGGAAGACGGGCAACTACCTGGCTTTCGGCATAACCGGATAAAGGTTGTAATGACTTCAAGAAACCGAGTAAGACTTGGAAAGTATTGATTTGCTAACACCCAAACGGTGTTCCCCACCAAGCATCGGACTATGAGATAGGAAGCTCTCACCTTATCCAATTAAGTTGGTGGTGGGTAATTTCAGATCAAAGAAAGCGGATAGAGGTAAAACGTAAATCCTTTGAATCCGCCACATTGTAGTGCGTAAATTGGAGAAACTAGATACTGTGGTTGTCGGTATCCTTGGCACTAAATTAGGCATGACCCAAATCTTTGATGAAGCAGGAAAAGCTATTCCTGTCACGGTCGTGCAAGCTGGCCCATGCCCAGTCACTCAGATTAAGACGCAACAAACAGACGGCTATACGGCTATCCAACTTGGATATGGCGAAGTAGCGCAAAAAGCTTTAAATAAACCAGAATTAGGCCACTTAGCCAAATCTGGCGCTCCACCGTTGCGTCATCTACATGAATATCGTTTGGATAATACGGGCGATTACCAGTTAGGTCAGCCAATAAAGGTAGATATTTTTACCCCCGGTCAAATTGTTGACGTAATGGGTAAGAGTATTGGTAAAGGCTTTGCTGGTTATCAAAGACGACATAACTTCGGACGTGGCCCGATGTCCCACGGGTCTAAAAATCACCGCTTACCAGGTTCGGTGGGTGCTGGAACGACACCGGGAAGAGTATATCCGGGTAAGCGAATGGCAGGTCGTTTGGGTGGCAAGCAAGTAACGATCGGCAAACTCACGATCGTGCGCGTAGATGCAGAACGGAATTTGCTGCTGATTAAAGGCGCTGTACCCGGTAAAAAAGGTGCCCTGCTCAGTATCACACCAGCAAAAAAAGTTGGTAAATAGTCAATCGTCTTTTCGTCTTTGGGTCAGGAACAACAAGCCTCTGACCATTGATAAATGACTTGTGACAAATGACAAAGGACTAAGAAAATGGTTAATTGCGTGGTGCGAAACTGGGAAGGTCAAGAAGTGGGCGAAGCGTCCGTGGAACTAAAAGTTGCCAAGGAAGAAAACGCTTCTCACATCGTCCACCGGGCATTAGTACGTCAAATGACCAATGCCCGTCAAGGAAATGCCAGCACCAAAACTAGATCGGAAGTACGCGGCGGTGGTCGTAAACCCTGGCGTCAAAAAGGTACTGGTCGTGCCCGTGCCGGATCGATTCGTTCTCCGTTGTGGCGCGGTGGTGGCGTGATTTTTGGCCCCAAGCCCAGAGATTTTGAAATAAAGATGAACCGCAAAGAAAGGCGGTTAGCTTTAAGAACAGCTTTTTTGAGCCGTTCGGAAGATTTAGTAGTGGTAGAGGAATTTGCAGAAAAACTGCCTCGACCCAAAACAAAAGAGTTGGCAGCAGCGATCGAACGTTGGGGCGTTGCCGATCGTGCCAAAGTGTTGTTAATCATATCCGAACCAACCGAGACAGTTTACTTGTCAGCGCGGAACATTCCCACCCTCAAGTTAATTCCTGCTTACCAATTAAACGTATACGACGTACTGTGGGCAGACAAGTTAGTGGCCACATCATCGGCTTTGGCTAAAATTCAGGAGGTCTTCGGTGAGTAAGAATGATTTACGTACACTAGCAGATCTAGTCCGTCGTCCCCTCGTGACCGAAAAGGCTACTATGTTGATGGAGCAAAATAAATACACTTTTGAAGTGGCTCCTAAAGCAACTAAACCAGATATTAAGGCGGCGATCGAATATTTATTTGATGTGAAAGTGCGTGCCGTCAATACCTTAATGCCCCCCCGCAAACAACGCCGCGTAGGAAGGTTTTTAGGGTATAAACCGCAATACAAAAAAGCGATCGTCACTTTAGCATCATCTGATGACGCCGAAGTTATTCGGAAGACCTTGTTCCCAGAAGTATAACGATTTTCGATTTTCGATCGAATCCCAAATCGAAAATCTGAAATTGGGCAGTCTTTGAATCCAACACTTTTGAGCAGTTATGGGTACCCGTTCTTTTAGGCCATATACTCCCAGTACTCGTCAGGCAGTCGTTTCTGACTTTGCGGAAATCACCCGTAGCGAACCGGAAAGATCCCTGACCGTATCTGTCCATCGGAAAAAAGGCCGCAACAATCGCGGCATCATCACCAGCCGTCGGCGTGGTGGCGGACACAAACGCCTTTACCGAATCATCGATTTTCGGCGCGACAAGCACAACATTCCAGCCAAAGTAGCCACCGTAGAATACGATCCCAACCGCAATGCTAGGATCGCCCTACTGCACTACCGAGATGGCGAAAAACGCTATATTTTGCATCCCAATGGCTTAAAAGTCGGCACGCAAATCATCTCCGGGCCAGATTCGCCGATCGAAATCGGTAACGCTTTGCCCTTGGGCAATATCCCGTTAGGTACTGGCGTTCATAACGTAGAACTCTATCCAGGTAGAGGCGGACAAATCGTGCGAGCAGCTGGCGCCACCGCACAAGTTGTTGCCAAAGAAGGTGGTTACGTTTCCCTCAAACTACCATCCGGTGAAGTACGTATGATCTTAAAAGAATGCTACGCCACCATCGGACAAGTAGGAAACCTGGATGCTAGAAACTTAAGTACTGGCAAAGCAGGGAGAAATCGCTGGAAAGGCCGTCGGCCTAAGGTTAGAGGTAGCGTGATGAACCCCGTAGATCACCCACATGGCGGTGGTGAAGGGAGAGCGCCCATCGGTAGAAGTGGGCCAGTAACTCCTTGGGGTAAACCAGCACTTGGTGCGAAAACCCGCAAACCTAATAAACCAAGTAATTCTTTAATTGTACGTCGTCGCCGGAAATCCTCTAAACGAGGCCGTGGCGGTCGTGAGTCATAGAATTTGAGATTTTGGATTTTGACCCAGCCAAAAATCCAAAATCCCACCAGGATCGAAGGACGATCGGGATTAATATCAATAATCTTCCCGTCAATCCTGTTAATCCTTTAATCTTAAAATCCCGCTCCAAAATTTGTTTAGCGAGTTATTAGAGTTATGGGTCGTTCTCTTAAGAAAGGTCCGTTTGTTGCTGATAGTTTAATGAGCAAAATTGAGACCTTAAATGCCAAAGGCGAAAAGCAAGTGATCAAAACTTGGTCGCGAGCTTCCACAATTTTGCCTCAAATGGTAGGTCATACGATCGCCGTTCACAATGGACGAACTCACGTACCGATCTTTATTTCAGATCAAATGGTAGGGCATAAATTGGGTGAATTTGCTCCCACGCGCACCTTTAGGGGACACGCCAAGGGCGATAAAAAATCCGGAAAACGATAACTTGTCAATCGTCATGAGTCATTGGTCATTAGTCGTCGGTCATTAGCTATAAATATTTAGATTGACAAATAACACTCGTTCAAATGACAAATAACAAATGACAGATGACAAACATGGAGAAAACTATGGCAGTAGATACTACCACTGAAGTAAAAGCGATCGCCCGTTATATACGGATGTCTCCCTTTAAAGTGCGTCGCGTCCTCGACCAGATTCGGGGTCGTTCTTATCGGGAAGCTCTGATTATTTTAGAGTTCATGCCTTACAAAGCGTGCGAACCCGTTCTCAAAGTCCTGCGTTCAGCTGTCGCCAATGCCGAGAATAATGCAGGACTAGACCCAGCCAAACTAATGGTCAGTCAAGCCTATGCCGATCAAGGTCCGAGCTTAAAGCGATTCCGGCCTAGAGCGCAAGGCAGAGCCTATCAAATTCGCAAGCCAACTTGTCACATTACCGTGGCAGTTGCAGAAGAAGCTTAAGGCATCGTTTAAAACTGACAAAGGCAAATTTTAGATTTCAGATTTCCTTTCTCAAACTTCAATCTAAAATCTAAAATCTAAAATCTAAAATTGATTTGAGGATGCACTTGTGGGACAAAAAATTCATCCAGTTGGTTTTCGACTAGGGGTAACCCAAGAACATCGCTCTCGTTGGTTCGCGGATTCAGACCGCTACCCAGAGCTACTCCAAGAAGATTTCCAAATTCGTACTTACGTCGAAAAAAACTTAGCTAATGCGGGAATTTCTGATGTAAGAATCGAGCGAAAAGCCGACCAAATTGACTTAGAAATTCGGACTGCCAGACCCGGTGTAGTAGTCGGACGTGGCGGTACCGGTATTGAAACTTTGCGAACCGGACTACAACAAGAATTAGGTAGCAATCGCCAAATTCGGATCAACGTAGTCGAAGTGGCGCGGGTAGATGCTGATGCTGGTTTAATTGCCGAATATATCGCCCAGCAACTAGAACGTCGGGTTTCCTTCCGTCGCGTAGTTCGTCAAGCAATTCAACGCGCTCAAAGAGCCGGAGTTCAAGGTATTAAAGTACAAGTGAGCGGACGACTCAACGGTGCTGAAATTGCTCGAACCGAATGGACTCGCGAAGGTAGAGTACCTTTACATACACTGCGGGCAGATATTGATTTCGCTTACCGCACCGCTAAAACTATTTACGGCATTTTGGGCGTAAAAGTTTGGATTTTTAAAGGTGAAATTATCCCCGGACAGGAAGAAGTACCTCCTCCTACCGCGCCCGGTACGCCCCGCCGTCGGCAAGGTAAACGCCGCCAGCAATTTGAAGACCGCTCTAATGAAGGATAAAGGGTGAAGGATGAAGGATGAAAAATTAATCATGTTTCAGACTTCAGACTTCAGACTTCAGACTTCAGACTTTACACTTCACACTTTGTTGCCATGTTAAGTCCTAGAAGAACTAAATTCCGCAAACAGCAGCGCGGACGCATGGAAGGGTTGGCCACCAGAGGCAACCAACTAAATTTCGGTGAATTTGGCCTTCAGGCATTAGAACCTGCTTGGATTACCTCTCGTCAAATCGAAGCCAGCCGTCGTGCCATGACCCGGTACATCCGTCGTGGTGGTAAAATCTGGATTCGCATTTTCCCCGATAAACCAGTTACCATGCGTCCAGCAGAAACCCGGATGGGTTCCGGTAAAGGTTCGCCTGAGTTTTGGGTAGCCGTAGTGAAGCCCGGACGCATCATGTTTGAAATTACAGGCGTTCCAGAAGCAACCGCTCGCGAAGCTATGCGTTTGGCTTCTCATAAATTACCGATTAAAACAAAGTTCGTGGTTCGCTCCGAGGAGACTGTATAACCATGCCTCTTCCTAAAGTAGAAGAAGCCAGAAACCTGAGCGATGAGGAACTGGCAAATCAAATTATCGCTGTGAAAAAACAACTGTTTCAGTTGCGCTTGCAAAAAGCAACTCGTCAGTTGCAAAAAACACACGAATTCAAACACGCCAAGCACCGTTTAGCTCAATTGCTAACGGTGGAAAGGGAGCGAGAAATTACAGCCTCCCAAGCATCCAATGCTACCGAAACAGTTGCTTAAAACAGGAGTAGATGACAATGGCAGTCAAAGAAAGAGTTGGCTTAGTTGTCAGCGACAAAATGGATAAAACCGTCGTGGTAGCCATCGAAAACCGCTCTCCCCACCCGAAATACAAAAAAATTGTCGTGCGGACAAAAAGATATAAAGTACACGATGAAGAAAATAAATGTAAGGAAGGGGATAGAGTACGGATTCGCGAAACACGCCCTTTGAGTCGCACCAAACGCTGGGAAGTAGCTGAAATACTCAATTCCAGTAGTGGTCAGTAGTTAGTGGTTAGTGGGAGAGCAACAACCATTAACGATCAACTAACAACTATCAGCTAACAACTATTAACCAACAAAGCCGTGATTCAACCCCAAACTTATCTAAATGTTGCTGACAATAGCGGTGCCCGCAAATTAATGTGTATCCGGGTTTTAGGTGCCGGTAATCGCCGCTATGGTCATGTAGGCGATGTGATCATCGCTGTTGTCAAAGATGCCACCCCTAATATGGCAGTCAAAAAATCTGATGTGGTGAGAGCAGTAATTGTTCGCACTACCAAAAGTACCCGTCGGGAAAGCGGCATGAGCATTCGGTTTGACGATAATGCTGCTGTAATTATCAACGCTGATGGTAATCCGAAAGGTACCCGCGTATTCGGCCCTGTAGCTAGGGAATTGCGGGATAAAAACTATACCAAAATTGTTTCTCTCGCTCCGGAGGTGCTCTAATGGCTAGCAATCGAGCAACTCAAGCAAATACTGGTAGAAAAAAAGCCAAAAATCAGCCAGCGCGTTCTAAAATGCACGTCAAAAAAGGCGATACCGTTCAGGTAATTTCTGGCAAAGACAAAGGCAAAGTTGGCGAAATCTTGCAATCTTTTCCTAAGTTAAGCAAGGTAATCGTCAAAGGGGTAAACATGAGAACTAAACACGTTAAGCCCCAACAAGAAGGCGAATCCGGTCGCATCGTCACCAGCGAAGCACCAATTCACAGTTCTAATGTGATGCTTTATTCCACTAAGCAAAACGTGGCCAGTCGTGTTTGCTATACCTTCACCGAAGAAGGTAAGAAAGTGCGGATGTTGAAAAAAACTGGTGAAATCATCGACTAATAGCTAATAGTTATTAGCTAAGATTTAATAGCTAATTGCTTGTGGTAAATTTTTATCTAAAAAAATAGCGATTAGCTTCTTAGCAATTAGCCGGCCAATTTACTTCCTGACCACGCCCAGGAAGCACACGAGAAAAACTATGGCACAACGACTAAAAACCCAGTATCAAGAAACAATTGTTCCTAAATTAAGGGAGCAATTCAAGTATGAAAATATTCACCAGGTTCCAAAACTGGTAAAGGTCACCCTGAACCGAGGCTTGGGAGATGCAGCTTCTAATGCCAAAGCTTTGGAATCTTCATTGAATGAAATTGCCTTGATTGCAGGTCAAAAGCCTGTGGTTACAAGAGCTAAAAAAGCGATCGCAGGCTTTAAGATTCGCCAAGGTATGCCAGTGGGCATCATGGTTACCCTCAGAGGAGACCGGATGTATGCTTTCCTGGATCGACTGATTAACTTATCACTACCCCGGATTAGAGATTTTCGGGGAATTAGTCCCAAAAGCTTTGACGGTCGCGGTAACTATAGTCTGGGCGTAAGAGAGCAGCTGATTTTCCCAGAAATCGAATACGACAATATCGATCAAATTCGCGGTCTGGATATTTCCATTATCACGACTGCTAAAACAGACGAAGAAGGCCGCGCCTTGCTAAAAGCAATGGGGATGCCTTTCCGCGATCAATAAGGAGGAAACGATGGCGTCGAACGACACGATAGCAGATATGCTGACGCGCATCCGCAATGCAAATTTAGCGCGGCATCAAACTACAGCAGTTCCATCAACAAAAATGACTCGCAGTATTGCCAAAGTCTTAAAAGATGAAGGCTTTATCGGCGAGTACGAAGAAAATGGGGAAGGAATCAAGAAAGAGTTGAAGATTGCTTTGAAATACAAAGGCAAAAATCGTCAACCTATCATTACTGCCCTCAAGAGAGTTAGCAAACCAGGACTGCGGGTTTATTCAAATCGCAAAGATCTACCACGAGTTCTGGGTGGTATCGGTATTGCCATTATTTCTACTTCCAGTGGCATTATGACTGACCGAGAAGCACGTCGCCAAGGACTTGGTGGAGAAGTGCTTTGCTACGTTTGGTAAACAGTAACAGGTAATGGGTAATAGCGTTAATTAACCTTAATTACCTTCTTACCAATTACCAATTACCAATTACCAATTACCAAATTTAGGAGAGTTATGTCTCGCATCGGTAAACGTCCGATTACTGTTCCTAATAAAGTATCGGTGGCAATTGACAACCAACACGTTGCCGTCAAAGGCCCTAAAGGAGAACTTTCTAGAGTTTTGCCCGCCGGAATTACTGTCGAGCAAGATGGAGAAACTTTAAAAGTTGTGCGGCAAAATGATTCCCGCCAACTCCGCCAATTACACGGCTTATCTCGTACTCTCGTTGCCAATATGGTAGAGGGAGTGTCTCAGGGATTTCAGCGTCGTTTGGAAATCCAAGGGGTTGGTTATCGGGCAAGAGTTGACGGTCGCAATCTGGTATTGAACGTCGGTTATAGCCATGAAGTGAAAATCGAGCCTCCCCAAGGCATTCAAATGGCTGTTGAAAACAACGTCAACGTGATCGTAAGTGGCATTGATAAAGAAATTGTGGGTAACTTAGCGGCAAGAATTCGTGCCGTTCGTCCCCCAGAAGTTTATAAGGGTAAAGGCATTCGTTATGCCGGGGAAGTCGTTAGACGAAAAGCTGGCAAGGCAGGTAAGAAATGAAGCTGACTCGCAGAGAATCAAAGGAACGCCGGCATCGCCGCATCCGTCGCACTGTTTTTGGTACAGCAGAGCGTCCTCGTTTGGCTGTGTTTCGTTCCCACGAGCATATTTATGCACAAGTAATTGATGACACCAAGCACCATACTTTAGCAGCCGCCTCTACTTTAGAGCCTGTTTTGCGGACGAGCTTAAGCTCTAGTGCTACTTGTGATGCTTCTTCTCAAGTGGGTAAACTAATCGCAGAAAGATCGCTGGAAAAAGGCATTCAAAAAGTCGTTTTCGATCGAGGTGGCAATCTTTATCACGGTCGAATTAAAGCCTTGGCTGAAGCAGCACGCGAAGCAGGTTTGGACTTCTAAATTGTCATCGGTCATTGTCATTGGTCATTAGTCATCGGTCATTGGTCATTAGTCAGTAGCTAGTAGTTAATCAAACAAATTGCCGCTCACAAATTAAAAAACTCTAATGACAAGTGACAAATGACAAATGACTCCGGCGACAAATGACTTATGCTGACAAAATGACTTTTCTGATGAAGAAAATAGGACAAAACTATGGCTGAACAACAGCGTCGGAAAAAAAATACCCGGAGTAGAGAAAAAGAGACCAACTGGCAAGAGCGCGTAATTCAGATTCGCCGAGTCAGCAAGGTAGTTAAAGGCGGTAAAAAACTCAGCTTTCGCGCGATCGTCGTCGTTGGTAACGAACGCGGTCAAGTAGGCGTGGGTGTTGGCAAAGCTAGCGACGTCATCGGCGCAGTGAGAAAAGGCGTAGTAGATGGCAAAAAGCATTTAGTTGAAGTGCCTCTCACTAAAGCTAATTCAATTCCTCATCCTGCTAACGGAGACGGTGGCGGTGCAAAAGTAATGATGCGTCCAGCAGCACCGGGAACGGGTGTAATTGCTGGGGGAGCAGTGCGTACTGTGTTGGAATTAGCCGGGGTTCGCAATATCCTTGCTAAGCAATTGGGTTCCAACAATCCTCTCAATAACGCTAGAGCAACTATTAATGCTCTGTCTACCCTGCGGACGTTTTCTGAAGTTGCCGAAGATCGGGGTATTACCATCGAAAACCTCTTCGCATAGTCATTGGTCATTGGTCATCAGTCATCGGTCATTAGTTAGTAGTTAATGAGATAAATTACTACTAACAAATAAAAAACTTTAATGACAAATTAGAAATTATGAATGACTCGTGACAAATGACAAATGACAAGAATGGCAGATAACTAAGGATAAAAACATGAGATTAAACGATCTTAAACCTAAAAAAGGCTCTAAACACCGCCGCCGTCGGGTAGGTCGCGGTATTTCTGCCGGTCAAGGTGCAAGTGCTGGTTTGGGGATGCGCGGCCAAAAATCTCGTTCTGGTAGTGGTACTAGACCGGGATTTGAAGGAGGACAACAACCCCTCTACAGACGAATTCCCAAGTTAAAGCATTTTCCCGTCATCAATCGTCGCCAATACACTACGATCAATGTCAGTAAGCTGGCATCACTTCCAGCTAATTCAGACGTAACCCTGGCGTCCCTAATGGCTGCTGGGATTGTCACTCAAAATGACGGGCCGCTAAAAATTTTAGGAGATGGAGAACTTAGCGTGCCACTCCAAGTGAAAGCAGCCGCCTTTACAACTGGTGCTCGCAGCAAAATAGAAGCAGCTGGTGGAAGTTGTGAAGTTATATAAATCGCCAGGGTTTACCCTAAGTGCTCTCAGTTTCAGGATCGCCTAGAGGAACCCTTTGTATGATCAGTCGAGACAAAGCCCCAACGGCTCAAGAAACCTTTGCCCAAATGGCACAAGCAGCTGGACTGCGAGGCCGGCTGCTGATCACGATTGGAATGCTTATTTTGGTACGCTTGGGCGTTTTTTTGCCAATCCCGGGTATCAATAGGATTGCTTTTGCCGAAAGCTTGAGAAATCAAAATAATCCGTTAATTGGATTATTAGATATTTTTTCTGGTGGTGGCTTGCTAAGCGTAGGAATTTTTGCACTGGGGATTTTGCCATATATTAATGCTTCCATTATTTTGCAATTGTTGACAGCCGCTATTCCCAGCTTGGAAAACTTGCAGAAAAATGAAGGGGAAGCTGGACGACGCAAGATTTCTCAGATTACCCGTTACGTGTCTCTAGGATGGGCTGTACTTCAAAGTATTTTTATTGGAGCGATTTGGCTCCAGCCCTACGCCTACAATCCAGGGCCGTTTTTCGTGGTTAAAACAGTAATCGCCCTGACTGCTGGTTCTATGTTCGTGATGTGGGTTTCGGAATTAGTCACCGAACGTGGAGTGGGGAACGGGGCATCCCTACTGATTTTCCTGAACATCGTGGCGGTTTTACCAAAATCTTTAAATGACACCATCCAATTAGCTCAAACTGGGGGCAGGGAAATTGTCGGTAAAGTAATCGTTCTGCTGCTGGTTTTCCTGGTGATGATTGTCGGTATTGTTTTCGTCCAAGAAGGAACTCGCAGAATCCCTATTATTTCCGCTCGTCGGCAAGTAGGTCGCAAGCTTTATTTGGAAAAAAGCAGTTATTTACCTTTGCGGTTAAATCAAGGCGGCGTAATGCCGATTATCTTTGCTTCTGCCGTGTTGGTTTTACCAAGTACTTTGGGTCAAATATTAAAGAATCCGACGGTAGCGCAGATTACTACTTATCTGTTGCCAAATGGCCCTACTCCTTGGGTTTATGCGGGTGTTTATCTGCTGTTAATTCTCTTTTTTAGCTATTTCTATGCTTCATTGATCGTTAACCCGGTAGATTTAGCACAGAACCTGAAAAAGATGGGTTCCAGTATTCCTGGTATTCGTCCTGGTAAGGCTACAAGCGATTATGTAGAGCGAGTATTAAACAGGCTGACTTTTTTGGGGGCAGTCTTTTTAGGCGCAGTGGCAATCATACCTACAGCAGTAGAAAGTGCTACCAACGTCGGTACGTTTAGGGGACTTGGTGCAACGTCTCTGTTGATTTTGGTTGGTGTCGCCATTGATACGGCCAAGCAAGTGCAAACTTACGTAATTTCCCAGCGATACGAAGGAATGGTGAAACAGTAGTGACGCGATTGATCTTTCTGGGGGCACCAGGAGCCGGTAAAGGAACTCAAGCTAAAAAATTAGCTGAACTATGTGGAATTCCCCATATTTCTACGGGTGACATTTTACGTAATGAAGTGGCTTTGGGTACTCCATTGGGAGTACAAGCAAAAGCTTACCAAGATAAAGGTGAGTTGGTTCCCGATCGCTTGATTTTAGATATGATGCGGGAGCGTTTGACTCAATCCGATACTAAAAATGGGTGGATTCTGGATGGCTTTCCTCGGAATGTTCCCCAGGCAGAGTTCTTGGAGAGTCTGTTGAAGGAACTCGCCCAGGAATGCGATCGCGTAATTAATCTGGAAGTACCTGATGAGGTTTTAATCGAGCGTTTGTTGGGACGCGGACGTATGGATGATACGGAAGAAGTAATCCGTCATCGTCTGGATGTTTACCGCTCTCAAACAGCACCTCTGATTGATTTTTATCGCGATCGTCAGCAACTAGTGTCTATCCAAGGCAATCAGTCGATGGTAGAAGTTAGCGAAGAAATCGAACAAGCCATTGCTTCATCATAGCAAGTACCTTTGGTTGAATGGGTAAAATACTCTCCCTTTCAACCAAATTTACTAGATATGAAAGCAAATAATTGTCAAGCCTTTTCCAGCCCCATATATTGTCAATATTTGATAAGATATGTTAAAAGGTGTCTGAGTTATGACTCAGATCACTGCAATATTGTGGGGCGGCTAAAGTGATAGCCTAGTTTAATTAATTGTAGCGTTGAGGAAAAATACTTTGTCTAAACAAGACTTAATAGAAATGGAAGGTACGGTAACTGAATCCCTTCCTAACGCTATGTTTCGGGTTGACTTGGATAATGGCTTCAACGTATTAGCACATATTTCCGGGAAAATACGCCGAAACTACATCAAAATTTTGCCTGGAGATCGGGTAAAAGTCGAACTAACACCATATGACCTCACCAAAGGTCGGATTACTTATCGCTTACGTAAAAAGTAGAGTGGCTAAATTAGCTTTCTACTATTAAATCCATCTTTTGTTAGAGCGATGTAATTAACTGACAAATAAAATTAAAGATGATATAATATATAGTTTGTAGTCCAGCCGATAAACAGGCATGAAAGTTCGAGCATCGGTTCGTAAAATTTGTGAAAAGTGCCGCGTCATTCGCAGACGAGGTAGGGTAATGGTGATCTGCTCTAACCCCAAACACAAGCAACGTCAGGGTTAGGCGAACTGTATAAGTTCTAGTTAACTCAAGTTATTTGAGAAAACAACCATTTTTAGCAACCAGCAAGCAATTAGGGAGATATAAAGCGTGGCAAGGATTGCCGGGGTAGACCTTCCGCGCGATAAGCGCGTCGAAATTGGTCTGACTTACATTTACGGAATCGGATTATCGCGGTCTAAAGAAATTTTAGCTGCTACTAGTATTAATCCAGATACTCGCGTTAGAGACCTGACGGATGCTGAAGTTGCGTCTTTACGAGCCACTGTAGAGGCCAACTATCAAGTAGAAGGGGATCTCAGACGTTTAGAGGCGATGAACATCAAGCGCCTGGTTGATATTGGTACTTATCGGGGTCGTCGTCATCGTCAGGGGCTGCCCGTGCGCGGTCAGAGAACCCGTACTAATGCCAGAACCCGTCGTGGTAGAAGGCAAACCGTGGCAGGTAAGAAGAAAGCACCGGCTAAGAAGTAATGTTTTGCATTGAGATGCAAGTAAAGTTACTAAGCCTTTGAATACTATCTATCTACCAGCAAGTTAAAACTCAAGCTTATTAACCGAAGTATGGCACGACAAACAACTAGAAAGCCCGGTACCAAGAAGCAAAAGCGGAATGTGCCTAATGGGATAGCTTATATCCAGTCAACATTCAATAACACGATCGTTACAGTCAGCGATCAGAATGGAGATGTGATCTCCTGGGCATCAGCGGGTTCCAGTGGCTTCAAAGGAGCTAAAAAAGGAACGCCTTTTGCAGCCCAAACAGCTGCCGAAGGTGCTGCTCGCCGAGCGATCGAACAAGGAATGCGACAAATAGAAGTCATGGTGAGCGGCCCGGGCGCTGGCCGCGAAACCGCCATTAGAGCTCTTCAGGGTGCCGGATTAGAAATTACATTGATTCGGGATATTACACCGATTCCCCATAACGGCTGCCGCCCACCAAAACGCCGTCGGGTTTAAACCTAATTCAAATAGTTGGGTTTGCCTTGTGAATACAGGTTGGTGGATGCTAAAAATCCAGTTTATAAAGAGTGGGTATATGCGTCACCATCCTGGTTAAGGGGGTGTGATGGAAACAGCCATTGGGCATTTAGCTCAGAAATTAAATAGGGAGGCTGCAATCGCTGCCTTCCACCGGACCAAGGAACAAGGGGGATCACTCCGTGGCGCAGTTTCAAATTGAATGTGTCGAGTCTAACATTGAGAAAAACCGGGGTCAATACAGCAAATTTGTCTTAGAGCCACTGGAAAGGGGTCAAGGGACGACGGTTGGCAATGCCCTCAGACGGGTACTGCTGTCTAACCTGCCGGGATCAGCAGTCACGGCAGTTCGGATTGCAGGCGTCAACCACGAGTTTGCCACCATTCCAGGGGTGCGGGAGGATGTGCTGGAGATCCTGCTCAATATGAAAGAAATAGTTTTCAAGAGCAACAGCCCCCAACCACAGATCGGTAGGTTAGTAGCTACTGGCCCTTCTACGGTCACGGCCTTACAATTTGATTTACCTTCTGAAATAGAAGTCGTCGATCCCAATCAATACGTGGCGACTTTGGCAGATGGGGCTAAGCTGGAGATGGAGTTTCGCTTAGAGACGGGAAAGGGGTATCGCGCAGTCGATCGAGCTCACGACGAATCAGCTGCGATCGATTTTCTCCAAATTGACGCTATTTTCATGCCAGTTCGCAAGGTCAACTATAGCGTTGAAGAAATTCGCGGGGATGGTTCGGTGGAAAAAGACCGACTCCTCATGGAAATTTGGACTAATGGCAGTATTTCGCCCCAAGAAGCTCTTTCCCAAGCAGCGGCGATGCTAGTGGATTTGTTCAATCCGCTAACTAACATGAATCTCGAACCGATCGATAACGATAAACAAGAGGATGAAGATCCTACCAGCCAAATTCCCATTGAGGAATTGCAGCTGTCGGTTCGGGCTTATAACTGTTTGAAGCGGGCGCAAATTAACTCAGTAGCTGACTTATTGGATTACAGCCAAGAAGACTTACTGGAAATCAAAAACTTCGGTCAGAAGTCGGCAGAAGAGGTTATTGAAGCTTTACAGCGACGGTTGGGGATTACCTTACCGCAGGAAAAATCTGCCAAATCAAACGGATAATTCCATTCGCTGGTTTGTTCTGTTTAGTTCAGGTAGAAAGGAAATTTTATGCGTCACGGGCGTCGTATTCATCAACTGAGTAAGCCAGCCGACCAGCGTAAGGCTCTCTTAAGAGCTTTAACAACTCAATTATTGCGGCATGGTCGGATCGAGACAACTAAAGCCAGAGCAAAAGCAGTTCGCTCCGAAGCAGACAGAATTATTACCTTAGCAAAAGATGGTTCTCTGGCTGCTCGTCGTCAAGCAATGGGCTATCTGTACGATAAACAGCTAGTTCATGCTTTGTTCGAGAAAGTGGGGGAACGCTATGGCAATCGGAATGGCGGATACACTCGCGTTCTCCGCACGGTGAGCCGCCGGGGTGATAATGCTGAAATGGCAATTATCGAGCTAGTTTAATTCGATGCAAGGATTTTAGATTTGAGATTTATGATAACTAATCGAAAATCGGAAATCGAAAATCTAAAATCATCAAAGCGAGTCGCCCTGGTGATTCAATACCTGGGCACTCATTTTCATGGGTGGCAAAGGCAGCCCCAACACCGAACCGTGCAAGAAGAAATTGAAAATTTACTTTCGGAAATTATGAATAGACCAGTTACTTTATATGGTGCTGGTCGCACGGATGCAGGTGTTCATGCAGCTGCTCAAGTAGCTCATTTTAATGCTATCGGTACTATCCCACCCGAAAAGTGGGCCACTATTTTGAATACTCAGTTGCCTAAAGATATATTAATTCTGGCTTCATCTGAGGTTGATAGTAATTGGCACGCCCGCTTCTCAGCTAGCTTTAGACGCTATCGTTATACCCTTTATACAGACCCTCAACCAAACTTGTTCGTCAGACCCTTTAGTTGGCATTATTATTATGCGCCACTAGATGAACGAGTCATGCAGGCGGCGTTGACCCCCTTGCTGGGTAAGCACGACCTGGCTGCTTTTCACCGCTCTAATTCCAGCCGCAAGCACTCTTGGGTGGAAGTGCAAGCAGCCGAATGTTATCGAGAAGGGCCATTCATTCAGATCGAACTTCAGGCGGATGGTTTCTTGTATGGTATGGTCAGGCTGCTGGTGGGGTTGCTGGTGCAAGTGGGGCGAGGAGACCGCTCGCTAGAAAACTTCACCGATTTGTGGGTTAACAAATTGCGATCGGAAGTAAAATATGCTGCACCTCCGCATGGGTTATGCCTGTTGCGGGTAGGCTATCCAGAATTTCCGTTTCCTAAAGAACTCTGGTTTGATAGACAACCGAAATTTTTGTTTTGTCATTAGTTATTTTCATTAGTTATTAGCGAAGGCTAGACAAATGACTACTAGACTTTTGACAAATCACAAATGACAAAAGACAACTGACAAATGACTAATAGACTATGAACAAAACTTATCTTCCTCCTCAAGATACCCTAGAGCATCAGTGGTATGTAGTAGATGCCGCTGACCAACGCTTGGGGCGACTGGCTAGCGAAATTGCAATGGTGCTGCGGGGAAAAAATAAGCCCTGCTATACACCTCACATGGATACCGGTGACTTCGTAATTGTTGTCAATGCAGATAAGGTAAAGGTAACGGGTAAAAAACGTACCCAAAAAGTTTATCGGCGTCATTCCGGTAGACCGGGTGGTATGAAAACCGAAACTTTTGCTCAATTGCAAGCTCGTTTACCAGAAAGAATTATCGAAAATGCAGTCAGAGGAATGCTGCCGAAAAATTCCTTGGGTAGAACCTTGTTTACTAAACTAAAAGTTTACAAAGGGCCCGATCATCCTCACCAAGCTCAAAAACCACAAGAATTGAAAATTAATACTATTCCAGGAGCAGAAGATTAATGCAAGCAATTGAACAAACCGATCGCGCAATGTACTGGGGTACCGGTCGCCGCAAATCAGCCGTAGCCAGAGTACGCTTAGTTCCCGGCGAAGGTAAAATGACCATCAATGGCAAACCAGGTGACCTTTACCTCCAATTCAACCCGGCTTTTCTAATTTTGGCAAAAGCTCCCTTAGAAACTTTGGGATTGGAAAACGAATACGATGTTTTGGTAAACACCTCTGGTGGTGGAGTCGCAGGTCAAGCTGATGCGATTCGTTTAGGAGTAGCTAGAGCTTTATGCCAGCTAGATCCTGACAATCGCAAGCCTTTGAAAATCGAAGGCTATCTTACCCGCGATCCCAGAGCAAAAGAACGGAAGAAATACGGCTTGCATAAAGCTCGTAAAGCACCTCAATACTCTAAGCGTTAAAATTGTATGTGGCTAATAGCTAATTGCTAATTACGATCGCACCCAATTAGCCATTAGCAATTAGCAATATCTCAAAAGGAAAAAAACCAAAATGGCAAAACCTGATATTCACCCTAAGTGGTACCCCGAAGCAAAAGTTTACTGTAACGGTCAAGTTGTAATGACCGTTGGTTCTACTAAACCAGAACTACACGTTGATGTTTGGTCTGGTAATCATCCTTTTTATACTGGTACTCAGAAAATCATTGACACCGAAGGTCGGGTTGAGCGCTTCCTCCGTAAATACGGTATGTTGGAAGGAGAACAAGGCCAAACTGGTGGTAAGGGCGGCAAAACTAAAAAGTAGCGGGGCGGGTTGCTTTGTCCGGGCTGACCCAATACTTTGGGTCAATATTATTTTTTTAGCAACCCTGCTGTTTTAAGGAGCGACGCTACTATGGCTGAAACTTACCTGTTAAATAAACTAAAATCTGTTGAGCAAACCTTTAACGAACTGAACCGACGATTAGCCGATCCAGATATTGCCTCCGATCCGCAAGAGTATCAAAAAGTGGCCAAGGCCCGCTCCTCCTTGGAAGAGGTGGTGAATACTTACGAGACTTGGAAAAATTCTCAGGAACAGTTGACTGGGGCGAAGCAGGTTCTCAAGGAAGCAAGTGGCGATCCGGAGTTGCAGGAAATGGCAGCTTTGGAAGTCAAGGAATTGGAATCACAAATCGAACAATTGGAAACTCGTTTGAAGATCTTGCTGCTCCCCCGCGATCCGAATGATGAAAAGAATATCATGTTGGAAATTCGCGCTGGTACTGGGGGCGATGAAGCAAGTATTTGGGCGGGCGATTTGTTGCGGTTGTACTCGCGCTATGCTGATAGCCAAGGCTGGAAAGTAAAGTTGGTCAGCGAGTCCCTCGCGGAAATGGGTGGCTTTAAAGAAGTAGTTCTGGAAATTCAGGGCGACCAAGTTTACAGTAAGCTGAAATTTGAGGCGGGAGTTCATCGGGTACAACGAGTACCGGTGACGGAAGCTGGCGGACGGGTTCACACTTCGACGGCTACGGTGGCAGTGATGCCAGAAGTTGATGATGTGGAAGTGCATATTGACCCGAAAGATATTGAAATGAAAACTGCACGTTCCGGTGGTGCTGGTGGTCAGAATGTCAACAAGGTGGAAACGGCGGCAGACTTGATCCACAAGCCTACGGGAATTCGGATTTTCTGTACGGAAGAACGCAGCCAGTTACAAAATAAGGAACGGGCGATGCAGATTCTCCGTGCGAAGCTTTATGAAATGAAGCTGCGGGAACAACAAGAGGCGGTGACTTCCATGCGTCGTTCTCAGGTTGGTTCGGGTGAGCGATCGGAAAAAATCCGTACTTATAACTATAAGGACAATCGCGTTACCGATCACCGCTTGGGGCAGAATTACACTCTTACCACTGTTTTGGAAGGTGATATAGAGACTGTAATTCAAGATTGCATTTCCAAAGACCAGCAGGAACGTTTGGCTGAGTTAGCGGCTTCCAGTTGAAAGGCTTAACATATAATTGATTATTTGTCAATAATGTAGATGTAACCCCGTGAGTAAAAACGCGGGGTTAATGTTATTTTGGTACGTTTTTCAATGCGATCGCGCTTGTTTTACCATTGCAATGAGAGTTTGGTGGGCATCTTCAGAATCTTTCAAAACGTGGTCGAATTTAATGCGAACTGGTACTTTTGCGCCATTCGCTTGTGCGGATAAGTTCATGCCTTCAGGATCGATGGAAAGCATTTCTGCTGCGGTAGCATCGGTTAAGTTAGCGTAAACTTTGGCGTAGAGAAGTACGGCATCGCTATGATCTTCGTTCATGTGGGTGCAAATGCGATCGCTTATTTCAGGAGTTATTACATCAGACATGGGAAAATTCGTTAGATGGGAAATACTATCTAACGAATTTTAAGTGAAAATTAGGTTAAAAGCGAAACTAATTTCTACCCTAATTATTAAAACCAGCTACTTGTACTTTTCCTTCAACTACCCTTACTTTGTAAGTAGGTAAAATCACTTTTTCATCATCGAAAGATTGTCCGGTAACTAAGTTAAAGTTTTGTTTGTAAATGGGTGAGGCGACTTTTGGAACGCCGTTGCGATCGCCTACAATTCCCCTAGATAATACGTAGGTTTTGCTGAAGGGATCGTAGTTACTGATAGCGTAGACTTCGCTACCATCACCGACTCGAAAGATTGCTATTTGTTTGCCGCCAACTAAGGCACAAACTCCGGTATTGGGTGTGATAGCTGCTAGGGGACAGATATTTACCCAAGTGAGGATACTTTCTTGAATTGGTAATGCTTGAACCATTTTATTCTCCTATTTGTTTGTTATATTGTGTTCGGTTTCATCGGTAGTGTAAAATTGATATTCTTAGATTATCTGTGGGAATCAAGGGTTAATTTTTACCGCAGATGAAAACAGATGAACGCAGATAAGAATGCAATTTGTTTTTAGGTAACATCAGTTACCGATTTTGCAAAATCCCTTGACCGTTTTTGGTGAATTCCTCAACGGTTTGTTGGGATAATTGATGGGTTGCGATCGCTTGCAACATATTTAAGGGAAGGGTGAGGTGATGTGCCCCAGCTTGTAGGGATGCAGCAGCTTCTTCGGGTGATTTGATGCTGGCGGCGAGTATTTCGGTAGTGCTACCTGTTAAGATAGTTGCCATTTCCCGCACCAAAGCTATGCCATCACCTAGTAATTTTGTAGCGCGATTAACGTATGCGATCGCATATTTTGCGCCTGCTTCTTTGGCTACTGCTGCTTGTGCTGGACTGTAAATTGCTGTCACCGAACAAGTTATTTCTGACGTTAAATGGTTAACAGCTTGGAAGCCAATTGTAGTAGCGGGTATTTTTAGGACTGTTTGATGACCGATAATCTCAAAAGCTTTTTTTCCTTCTTTAATCATTTCCTCCAGTTCGGATGACATTAATTGATAAAAAACTGGGCCGTTGGTTAATTTGGCTAATTCTTTCAGTGTCGTCTCTACTGGTAAATCAGTTTTGGCTAAGAGAGTTGGGTTAGTTGTAATTCCTTTTACCCAACCTAATTCTTTAGCAATTTGAGCTTCGGAAATAATGGCAGAATCGAGATAAATGGTCATCAGTCTATCCAGTATTATTTACCCTACTAGATTACCAACTAAAGCTTTTTCTTGTTCCGTTGCCGGACGCTTTTGACCTCGTTCTTCTACATAAGATAAACTGGGATCTGGTTCGTCGGAATTTACGAAATGACGGAAACGCTGTACTTTTTCTGGGTCTTCAATGGTAGCTTTCCATTCGCATTGATAGGTCTTGACAAGGTGTTCCATTTGTGATTCTAATTCGGCACAAATGCCGAGGGAATCTTCAACGATCACTTGTTTCAGATATTCGATACCACCTTCTAATTTGTTAAACCAAGTAGCAGTACGTTCCAATCGATCGGCAGTGCGGATGTAGAATATTAAAAAGCGATCGATATATTTAATCAGCGTTTCTTTATCCACATCTGCGGCTAGTAATTGCGCGTGTTGCGGTTTAATGCCACCATTACCGCAAACGTACAAATTCCAACCTTTTTCGGTAGCAATTATTCCGAAATCTTTACTTTGTGCTTCCGCACATTCGCGAGTGCAACCGGAGACGGCAGATTTTAATTTGTGTGGCGCTCTCAAACCACGATAGCGTAATTCTACTTCGATCGCCAAACTTGTAGAATCTTGCACCCCAAAGCGACACCAGGTACTACCGACGCAAGATTTGACAGTTCGCAGTGCTTTGCCGTAAGCGTGTCCCGATTCAAATCCCGCATCTACTAAGCGCTGCCAAATTAATGGTAATTGGTCTACTCTAGCACCAAATAAATCGATGCGTTGTCCGCCAGTAATTTTGGTATAGAGATTGAATTCTTTGGCGACTTCTCCCAAAACAATTAGTTTTTCTGGTGTAATTTCTCCACCGGGAACTCTGGGAACTACTGAGTAAGTACCGTCTTTTTGAATGTTGGCTAGATAGTAATCGTTGGTATCTTGCAAACTGACGTGGGTGGGTGTCAAAACGTGTTCGTTCCAAGTGGAAGCCAGCATGGAAGCGACGGCAGGTTTGCAAATTTCGCACCCCAATCCTTTACCGTGTTGTTGAATTAAATCATCGAAAGTTTTGATTTTATGGAATCGCAACAAATGATATAATTCTTGACGGGAATAGGGGAAGTGTTCGCAGAGATGATTTTTTACCACTAATCCGGCTTTCTTCATCTCTGATTTTAGGATATCCGTTACCAGAGGTACACAACCACCGCAGCCAGTTCCGGCTTTCGTACATTTTTTGACGCTACCGATATCGGTAAGCTTGTTTTCGCGGATAGCGGTACAAATATCTGCTTTACTGATATTATTGCAAGAGCAAATTTGGGCAGTATCGGGTAGACTTTCTACTCCCATCGCGGCGACTGCGGGTTTGCCTTCGCGGGGTGGCATTAGCAAGTCTTCGGGATGGGGTGGTAAAGTTATTTGATTTTGGACGAATTGCAGTAGCGTACCATAAGCGGAAGCATCACCGATGAGAATTCCACCTAATAAATGAGTGCCATTTTTGTCGATTACTAACTTTTTGTATATGCCTTGAACGGTATCGGTAATGGCAATTTCTTTAGCATCGGGTGTTCTGGCAAAGGCATCTCCGAAGCTGGCAACGTCCACTCCCAATAATTTGAGTTTGGTGGACATATCCGCGCCAGTAAATTGGCCGATCGTGGTATTGTTGAAAATGTCCGCTACGACTCCTGCCATCGTGTAGCCTGGTGCTACTAAGCCGTAAGTTTGGTTCTGGTAAAGGGCGCATTCTCCGATCGCGTAGATGTCTGGATCTGATGTTTGGCAGTAATTATTGATGATAATACCGCCTCTTTCTCCGATCGCTAATCCGCATTGTCTGGCAAGTTCGTCGCGGGGGCGAATTCCGGCAGAAAAGACGATCGTATCTGTTTCTAACTCAGTGCCGTCAGCGAATAGCATTTTTACCACTCTGCCATTTTCGCTGACAATTTCGGTGGTAGATTTGCTGGTATATACCGATATTCCTAATTCTTCTATTTTATTGCGAAGAATCATTCCACCGATATCATCAATTTGCACTGGCATGAGGCGGGGTGCAAATTCTACAACGTGAGTTTTTAAACCGAGATTTTGCAGTGCGTTTGCTGCTTCTAATCCTAATAATCCACCACCAACTACTACGCCAACTTCGCAATTTTTAGCGTATGCAGATATTGCTTCTAAATCTTCGATTGTCCGATAAACAAATGTACCTGTAGCTTTATTTCCTTTAATTGGCGGTACGAAGGGATATGAACCTGTCGCTAAAACAATTTTATCGTAGGAAATAGTTAAACCGTTAGCTGAAGTAACAGTTTTTTCGGCGCGGTTAATGGAAACTACTCGATCGCCAATATGGATTTCAATACCGTTTTCGTGATATAATCCAGGTTCGACTAAAGATAAATCTGCCGCAGTTTTTCCGGCAAAGAATTTACTGAGATTAACGCGATCGTAGGCAACTCGCGGTTCTTCACAGAAGGTAATTACGTTCCAATTCTGCGTAACGCCTTTTGCGATCGCTAATTCGAGGAACTTGTGTCCTACCATTCCGTTGCCGATAACAATTAAGTTCTTTTTGGCAGTCATGTATTTCTAAAACGTCCATGTTTTAGTTCTCCTTATCAGTGTTATTTGTAATTACTATTAGATTTTGTAAATTTAGCTACAGATTCACATTGGTTATGCAAGATGCGATCGATCCCCATCTTGTTTTTGCATGAAGGTAGGGGCGGATAAATGAAAGGGAGATTTAGTTCGCCTGGGGTTCAAACCCCAGGCTAATAGCGAAAGTCCTCTGAAAGAGGACTGGAAATAAGAAAAATTTAGTCCACTTAAGTGGATTTAAATCCTAGTATAAAAATGCCTTTAAACTTTAAGATGACTACACTAAAATCCGTTAATAGAGTAGTAACAGATAAAGAGCAAACTAAAAATTTCTTTATTCAAATGTATAAAGGAGAATTTTCAGAAAGCGACTACAATGAATTCAAAAAAGTTAAGAATTTCCACAATCGTATATTTGGATATATAATTGGCTATTTGATTGATTTCAATTGGAACTGCTTATAGTGGTAAAAGTTTGGATATTTGAGCGAAACTAGAGCAAAGATTCAGAAAAGTCTCAGATCTCCAGTTCTCACCTCAATTAATTTCCGCTAATAGTCTTCGCCAGATAAATTTAAAAATTTAAAGCCAAGCCAAATTCGATCAGAAAAATAGTTGAGAATAAATATCATTTATTCAACGTACTTGCGTTATTTGGTCGATTTGGTATATGATTACGAACAATGATACTTTGTCCTAGTTATGACCAAAAAGCAAAATTTTACCAGCACCGCTACGTAATTATAAGGGTTTCAAGGTTTTTAAACTAGAAAAAAATATTATTTTTAGAGATAAAAAGCGATCGCGATGCACGAGTTTTTACGGTGCTAAAGGCGATCGCATCTGAGGTAAGCTTGACTAAAGAGGCTTTTCATGGTATAGAAGGTTTGCGATCGCATTCTTCACCAAAAAGCGATCGACCTTTATGCGATCGCCACTCTCGCCGTAAAATAAAATTGCTTATTCCCCAGACGCCATCTCATCTAGAACTTGCTGAAATTCTGCTAAAGAACCAATTGCGATCGATCGAGTAAAAAGAGTTTGCAGCACAGACGGATCGTTTATTCCATTCAAAGTATCGACAATAGAACTTGGTACTTCTCCAAATCGCGCTTGTAGGAATTGAGTTATGTAATTTCGACTCGTTTCAACAATTCCTTCCTCTTTTCCTTCCTCTTTTGCCAACCGTTCAATACTGGTTACGTAACGCATTTTACTAGCCTCCTCGTAACTTCTCGCTACTTGTTTAAAACTAGATGCCAATTCTTTTGGCAAAACCATTACCCAGTCGATAAATCGAAACAATTGCACTACATCTTCTCGACTATAACCACGTTCGTACAATCGTCTGACCAGGTTCAATTTCCACTGTAAACGACCCTCTGGGTTTTGTGGGGTTGCCTTTGTCCGCAAATGCGCCATCACCACTATGCCAAAAGGGTTGGTCGTTTGTTCCAGAGTTTCCCATTGCGTTTCGTAGTCCAAAAGTTTGGCGATGGGAAATTCTAAGCTGACGCGACAACCTGCCAATTCGTAACCGTAGCTGGAAGGTCGCCAATTTTCCCGTTCGTCTGCCAAAACTGCCAAACTGATGACGCGCTGCTCGTGGCGATCGAACAATCGATAATTGTAAGTGTACATCCGCTTGGCAAAGTCCACATCATAGCGGCCTTGCACTTCAACGTGGACTAATACCCAAACTTCCTCCCCATCCAGCAACCAAACCTTCGCGACTTTATCCACCAGACACTTGCCAATTTCTGCATCTGGTTCGAGTTGTTGCAGTTCTGTATCTAGAAATTCATAAGGTTGTGTCCAATCGATCGCATCATAAGCTAAAGGAAAAAAGAATTCTAAAAATTGGGGAAAATATGCTTCGATGACTTCTTTCCAAGGACTATCGTAATCGGTGCGTTGTTCGGACATTCGATTTTAGATTTTAGATTTTGGATTTTCTGTAAAAGTGAAATTCGCAGTTGACAATGAAAAAGAGAAATCTGGTTTATTAAATCTCTTCGCTCGGCATTAAATTTTGTTAAGATAAACACGGCCTAGCGATCGCTCTCGTTTGGCGCTTAACTTCCCCTGCTGCTACTTCCTTGGAGACTCTTGATGCTGCGACTCGAACATATCAGTAAAATCTATCCTACCGGAGAAGTTCTCAAAGATGTTAACTGGGAAGTGAAGCCAGGCGATCGCATCGGATTAGTTGGCGTCAACGGTGCGGGTAAATCTACCCAACTAAAGATTATCACCGGCGAAATCGAACCGACTGCGGGAGAAGTGATCCGTCCCGCCAGTTTGCATATAGGCTACCTCACTCAGGAATTTGAAGTAGACCCCAGTCGCACGGTTAAAGAAGAATTATGGCGTGCTTTTGGGGAAGCGAATAACGTCCACGAAGCACTGGCGCAAGTGCATCGCGATATGGAAACTGCCACCCCAGAACAGTTAGACAAACTTATTCACAAAATGGATAAGTTGCAGCGCCAATTTGAAGCTTTAGATGGCTACGGTTTGGACTCCCAGATTGATAAAATTTTACCAGAAATGGGGTTTGAGACGGGAGATGGCGATCGACTTGTCAGCGCATTTAGCGGCGGTTGGCAAATGCGAATGAGTTTAGCCAAAATTATCCTGCAAAAACCCGATATATTGTTACTGGACGAACCGACTAACCATTTAGATTTAGAGACGATCGAATGGTTGGAAAATTACCTAAAAGGGTTAAATACTCCAATGGTAATTGTTTCTCACGACCGAGAATTTTTGGATCGTCTTTGTACTCAAATCGTCGAAACAGAAAGGGGAGTTTCCACCACATATTTAGGTAACTATTCTGCTTATCTACAACAAAAAGCAGAAAACCAAGCCGCACAACTTAGTGCTTACGAAAGACAACAAAAAGAATTAGAAAAACAGCAAGCATTCGTCGATCGTTTCCGCGCTAGTGCCACCCGCAGCACCCAAGCCAAAAGCAGGGAAAAGCAATTAGAAAAAATTGAAAAAATTGAGGCACCGACAGGTTCAGTCAGAACTTTACATTTCCGTTTTCCACCCGCACCCCGCAGTGGTCGTGAAGTAGTAGAAATTCAAGATTTGGTGCATACTTACGATGACAAAATCCTCTTTTTGGGTGCAGAATTGTTAATTGAAAGAGGCGATCGCATTGCGTTTCTCGGCCCCAACGGTGCTGGTAAATCTACTATACTACGCCTAATTATGGGGATGGAACAACCCACAGAAGGTAAAGTTAGTTTAGGCGCTCATAACGTTATTCCCGGATATTTTGAACAAAATCAAGCAGAAGCTTTGGATTTATCCAAAACAGTAATGGATACCATCCATGATGAAGTACCTGAGTGGAAAAACGAAGAAGTTCGCACTCTGTTAGGTCGTTTCCTATTCAGCGGCGATACGGTATTAAAGAAAGTAGCTGCTCTCAGTGGCGGTGAAAAAGCTCGTCTCGCTCTTGCTAAAATGCTGTTGCGTCCGGCTAACTTACTAATATTAGATGAGCCGACTAACCATTTAGATATTCCAGCGAAAGAAATGCTGGAAGAAGCACTACAAAATTATGATGGCACGGCTATTATAGTTTCCCACGATCGTTATTTTATCTCCCAAGTTGCCAACAAAATCGTGGAAATTCGCGATGGAGAATTTCGCATTTATTTGGGAGATTATCATTACTACCTCGATAAAATTGCCGAAGAAAAGGAACAAGCCAGATTAGCAGCAATTGAGGCAGAAAAAGCTGCTAAAAAAGCAGCCAAAGCTGCTAAAGAAGCCGAAAAGAAAGCTGCTGCCAAACGGAAATAACTGGTGGTAGCATTTTAAAATAACCAGAAGATGGGAAGAATGATTAAATATTGTATAAAATATTTAAAAATAAACTATTCTATCCCATCCTCTCTTCATCTGTGTTCATCTGTGTTTATCTGTGTTTCATCTGTGGTTAAATTTAACCCAAGCACTTTACTAAAAAGCCTAATCTAAAATCGAATGACCGATCCTACTGTTGCTGATGAGCAAAAAGCCTTAGAAATTCTCAATCGTCTAAAACCTTTATATTCAAATGCGACTTGTCCGCTCAACTACGAAACACCGCTACAATTGTTATTAGCCGTGATGATGGCGGCGCAATGCACGGACGATCGCGTTAACCAAGTCACCAAAGAATTATTTAAGCGTTTTCCCGATGCCTCTGCGATCGCACAAGCAGATCCCGAAGAAATAGAGAGTATGTTGCGATCGCTCAGCCTTTATCGTAACAAAGCCAAGAACATCCAAGCGGCTTCTCGCATCTTACTAGAAAAATTCAACGGTGAAGTACCCCAAAGTATTGATGAGTTAGTTATGCTACCAGGGGTTGCCCGTAAAACTG
Organism: Leptolyngbyaceae cyanobacterium; assembly: GCA_036703985.1. Lineage (GTDB taxonomy): Bacteria > Cyanobacteriota > Cyanobacteriia > Cyanobacteriales > Aerosakkonemataceae > DATNQN01. The sequence goes on along the minus strand of DATNQN010000055.1, from coordinate 49,627 downwards.
CTACAATGGTACTGTATTACGCCTATGGAATTAATGCAGGCGTAACAGTTGATACCCATGTCAAACGACTCAGCGAACGATTGGGACTGAGCAAGCAAACCGATATTGACAAAATCGAGAAAGACTTAATCCGGCTTCTGCCAAATTCTGAATGGGGAAATTGCTTTGTTTGCTTAACATTTCACGGACGATCGGTTTGCTCTGCCAAAAAACCTGCTTGTAGCAGATGTACGATCGCAGATCTCTGCCCTAATGCAGGTAAAAATACTTAAAATTTTTAGTAAAGAGAAGATACGAAATGTAAAGAAAAGTTAAAAAAATCTCCTTTCACAACCATTTAGGCTATTCAAAAAGCAGGGATCAAAGACAACAGGCCAGATATTTCTCAAAAAGCTAACGTTTTCAGCCCAAAACAAAGCAGAGCTTTTGATATGAAAAACTTGCAAAACCTAAATAATACTAAGTATTCTGCCCATTAGTCAGTGATATTATTTCGGATGAATATCTTAACAAAGAGTGATTTGAGTATGGCTCAAGCGCCCGTCTCTCCAGTGGTGCTAATCATCCTAGATGGCTGGGGATATCGCGAAGAAACCGATGGTAATGCCATTGCCGTTGCCAAAACACCGGTGATGAATAGTTTGTGGAAAGCCTATCCCCACACCCTGCTTCGCACATCTGGAAAAGCAGTGGGATTGCCAGAAGGACAAATGGGCAACTCGGAAGTGGGCCACCTGAATATTGGAGCCGGACGGGTTGTACCCCAAGAGTTAGTTCGGATTTCTGATGCTGTAGAAGATGGCACTTTGTTGAGCAACCCAGCATTAGTAAAAGTTTGTCAAGAAGTGCAAAGTCGAGGTAGCAAACTTCATCTGATGGGATTGTGTTCCGAAGGAGGAGTGCATTCCCATTTAAATCATTTGTTAGGTTTGCTAGATTTAGCGAAAGCACAACAAGTTTCCCAAGTTTGCGTTCATGCCATTACCGATGGTCGCGATACCAACCCCAAAGATGGTGTAGAAGCAATTAAACAAATCCAAAACCACATTGATCAAATTGGTTTAGGAAGCATCGTTACGATCAGTGGTCGCTACTACGCAATGGATCGCGATCGTCGTTGGGATCGAGTGAAACAAGCCTACGACATCATGACCCAAGATGGATCGGGAGATGGGCGATCGGCAGCAGAAGTGATGTTAGCCTCCTACGAAGAAGGCGTCACCGATGAATTTATTATTCCCATTCGCATTGCCCCAGGCGCAGTTGAATCTGGAGATGGAGTAATCTTCTTCAACTTCCGTCCCGATCGAGCTAGAGAAATTTGTAGTGCCTTCGTGAATCCCAATTTTGATGGGTTTGAAAGGCTACAAATTAGCCACCTTTCCTTTGCTACATTTACCCAATACGACCCAGAATTACCAGTATTGGTGGCTTTTGAACCGCAAAATTTGAGCAACTTACTCGGACAAGTAATTGCCGATCGCGGTTTAAAGCAATTCCGAACCGCAGAAACCGAAAAATATGCCCACGTCACCTACTTCTTTAACGGTGGTCTAGAAGAACCATTCCCTGGAGAAGATCGAGAATTGGTGCAAAGCCCAATGGTGGCAACTTATGATAAAGCACCAGCCATGTCTGCCCAAGCAGTCACCGACGTAGCGATTAGAGCAATTGAAAAACAAATTTACTCTCTGGTAGTAATTAACTACGCTAATCCAGACATGGTAGGGCATACAGGGAAAATGGAAGCCACTGTGCAAGCACTGGAAACCGTTGATACCTGTCTGGGAGGACTGATCGAAAGCATTAACAAAGCTGGCGGCACAGCGATTATTATTGCCGATCACGGTAACGCCGAATATATGTGGGATGAACAAGGAAATCCTTGGACGGCTCACACAACTAACCCGGTTCCCTTTATCCTGGTGGAAGGAGAAGGATTGAAAATTGCCGGACACGGTGCTGAAGTAAATCTGCGAAACGATGGTCGTCTTGCAGATGTAGCTCCGACCATCCTGGAGATTTTGAAACTACCTCAGCCAGCCGAAATGACAGGCCAATCCATGATCGTGCCTGCTCAATTGCAAGTCAAGCCCAATCGTACACCAGTGCGAGTTTCCTAATTTTTGGTTTCGCTCTGCCAGATTTTAGAATAAGAGATAAACGAAACTTTTTTCCATCTCAAAACAAATCTAAAATCGATCATCGGCCTACTAACAATTACCAATTCATTAACTAACCATGACTGTCGTCAAAATCGTAGAAATTATTTGGGCATTATCTGCTTTTGCTTTGATCGTGTTAGTGTTGCTGCACAGTCCCAAAGGAGATGGCATTGGCGCTATTGGGGGTCAAGCTCAGTTATTCAGCAGCGCTAAAAGTGCAGAAACTACCCTCAATCGCATTACCTGGGCGCTGACGGTGGTTTTTATGGGCTTGACGGTTGTTTTAAGCGCTGGTTGGTTACCTAGTTAATCGGGATGCGCCAAGTTTGGGAAAAAAAGCCGATCGGCAAATCTGGTTTTCGCCAGATAATAGCCTTAGCTATTTGTACCTGCCTGTTGGTTTTGGCTGTAGGCACATCAAGGACAATGCCAAATGCACTGCCTCCACTACAGCCACATCCTCTACCACTAACGTTAGCTCAATGGCAAGATTCAACTAGTAGTGGTGATTATTTCGACCAAGTGAAGCCGACACAAGTCGGCTATTTAGTTTGGTCTGAATTTCCAGTTAAGGTATATGTTCAACCAGAAGAAGGGGAAGAAAATAGTAACTACGATCGATCGCGAAAATGGGTAGCAGCAGTTCTACAAGCAGTCCGAGAATGGAACGTTTATTTGCCTTTAGAAGTAGTACAGAATTCCGATACTGCTGATATCAAAATTTTGCGATCGCGTCCTCCCCTCCGACCGAATTTCAACCCTGATACAGGTCGCATAGAGTTGCCTCGCGTCAGAGCAGCCGAAACTCGCTACGAATTTTATCTTCGCAAATCATCAAACTCAGCTACAGTTTTATCACAAAGATTTAACATTTACCTGGGCGATAACCAAGCACCAGATTACATCCTCCCCAGCATTCGCCACGAACTCGGTCACGCCCTTGGTATTTGGGGTCACAGTCCTCTTCAAACCGATGCCTTATACTTTTCTCAAGTTAGTCATCCGCCACCAATCTCAGCCAGAGATATTAATACTTTAAAACTCATTTATCAACAGCAAACCCGCTTGGGATGGACAATACAAAACGATTAATTAAGCAGCATAGACAATTTTAAAAAATCGGTAATATACTGTTGCTTATTTTATTTTGTAAATCTACCCAATGACAGATAATTTACCAATACCTAATTCAAGTAATCAAAGTGTTTCTGGTTTAAAATCAGAATGTCTTTCTTTCCCAGAAATTATTGCTCAGTCAGTTGCCAACGTTGCACCCACTGCCACCCCTGCGATTAACATAGCTCTTGTATTTGCCAGCGCTGGCAACTCTACATGGTTAGGTTTTATCATCGCTTCCATCGGTACGGTATTTATTGGTCTTTGCATTAACCAGTTTGCCAGTCGTTCCGCCTCTCCCGGTTCTCTTTATTCTTACGTTGCAATGGGACTTGGTTCTACCTTAGGCGTTCTTTCCGGATGGAGCCTTTTGCTGGCTTATCTATTTACGGGAATGGTAGTTCAAACAGCATTTAGTAATTTTACCAATGTTGTACTTAGTAATATCGGAATAGAATTTTCTCCCTTATTTTTATTTGCTATATGTGCAGGTACTGGTTGGTATTTTGCTTATAAGAATATCGAATTATCAACCAAGTTAATGCTGATATTGGAAGTTATTTCCCTTGGGTTAATATTTCTAGTGTTTGCCATTTTCTTTTTGAAAAATGGCTTTACTATTGACATGGAACAACTGACGCTCAAAGATACCAAGCCAAACATGATGATAGTTGGGCTCGTGCTGGCTTTCTTCAGTTACGTGGGCTTTGAAAGTGCAACTTCTTTGGGGGAGGAAGCTAAAAAACCTTTAAAAAATATACCTTATGCAGTATTTTTAACCCCCATAATTTGCGGCTTCTTGTTTGTTTCTGCTAGCTACATTGAAGTGCTTGCCTTTAGAAATTCTTCCACTCCTCTAGAGCAGAGTCATGCTCCCCTCAACGACATTGCTACTATGAGCGGAGTAGGATTTTTAGGAATGATAATTACCCTAGCCATCTTAGTTAACGTATTTAGTTGCATTATTGCCTCGATCAATGCAGGAGGCAGGATTTTGTTTACAATGGCTAGACACGGTATATTTCACGATGCGATCGGTCAAGCACATAGTAACAACAAAACGCCTCACGTAGCCATCACGATGTTATCTATTTTCATGTTTATCGTTCCCGCATCAATGTCATTATTTGGTCTAAAAATATTAGATATCATGACATATATGGCAACGATGGCTACCTATGGATTTCTGCTGACTTATGTTTTGGTAGCGGTAGCTGCTCCCGTATATCTTTATAAACAGGGAAACTTGAAAATATTCGATATCTTAGTCGGAGTTTTCGCCGTTTCTTTTATGCTCATACCGATCGTAGGCAGCTTATATCCCGTCCCCCCATATCCATTTAATGTTTTCCCTTACTTATTCCTGATGTATCTCCTGGTGGGTGTCGCATGGTTCGTGATTCTTCGTCTTACTTCCCCAGAAATTATTGACAACATGGAAGATGAATTAGAAAAAATTCACCTCAAATTTAGCGAACTGAAAAAGATTTAAGGTAACAGGAGTCAGAATTCCTAATTCAGGAGATAGAAGAGAGAAGGAAAACGGAAGGAAAAAATATTCAATCAAACCCCTTATCTAATTAGCTTTTTTCCTTTCCCTTTCCCTTCTTCTCTATCAAGCGTGACGGCTAAATAAAAATTTCCGCTGTTCTAAAACTTGGTCGTAGAGTTTTTCTAACTGGGCAATATTGCGTCTGAGAGTATAGCGCTCTACTACTCTTGCTCTTGCTTTCTGCCCCAATCGAGCAGTAAATTCTGGATGATCTCGCAGTAAAGGTAAAAAAGTTTGTAACTCTGTTTTTACCCTTTGGGGATTAACAATGATACCTGCTCCATCTTCTAAAACTTCTCCATCTGCGCCTACATCTGTAGCCACGCAAGCTACACCACAAGCCATTGCCTCCAACAGGGAAAGAGATAAACCTTCTGCCAAAGAAGGCAAGATAAATACATCCGCGCCCCGCAAGATGTCAATGCGTCGCTGTTCGTCTGCCACATATCCCAGCCAAATAATACCTTGTTCCTCATCGTAAAATGGCTCTAAAGCTAGACGTAATGGGCCATCTCCCACGATCAGTAACTTGCATTGCGGCCCCATTTTGGCCTGTCGCCACGCTCTGAGTAAAGCTTCCACATTTTTTTCCGGAGCGATGCGACCCTGGTAAACAAAGATGCGCTCTGCATTGAATTCTGATTTTAAGTTAGAAGGCCCGGGGGAATATTTTTCCACATCTACCCCATTAGGGATCACCGCTACTTGGGGAGCGGATACGCCCATTTTGACTAATAACTCTCGCTGAATTTCTGAAAAGACAATTACTTGGTCGTAGTTGGCTAAAAAAGGAGCGTAGAGTTGGTAAGCCAGAAATTGGGTGCCAGATTTGAATTTGGCCCCTTTGCGAGCATAGGGAGTGTGGAAAGTTGCCACTAGAGGTAGACTTAGTTCCTCGCAAATTTCCGGCAGTAAGAAATCAAGGGGTGATAGGGTGAGGGAAGCGTGTATTAAGTCTGGTTTGAGTCCGCGAAGGGACTCCATTAGGACTTTACTTGATTTAAATGTGGGAATCGTATAAACCTGGGATTTGTATAAAAATGGCAGGGGTACTTCTGGACACCCGGGCCAGATATCCCCAACTGATTCTTCTTGTGCAAAGTGCAGGAAGCTAACCCGATGGTTAGTTAGTAAAGCGTTGGTGACTTCCCGACTGTAGGTGACATTGCCACAAAAGGGCGATTTTTTTCCAAGCCAAGCGATGTGCATTGACGTTGCTCAGAGCGAAGGGCTAAAGGCTAATTGCTCGTATTGTCATTAGTTATTAGTCATTGGTCATTTGTTAATTGCAGACGACCGATGATAGATACCGATGACTTTACTAGCAATTGGGTTGGTCAGTGTTTGACAAAGTGTGGGAGCTAGTACGGCAAATATACCAGGTTAAGAGACCTCCTGCGATCGCAGCACCAGATAATCCCAAAAAAACCGCCTTTAAACCGAAAAACGTTTCTGCTACACCCGCTAAAGCCAAAGGCAAACTCAGTGCAATGTTAATGGCGTTGTTTTGTAAGCCAAACACTTTACCCCGCATTTCCGGCGGAGTTTCTTTTTGGATGGCGGTTTGCATCGGCACCGCTACCAAAGCACCGCATCCCCCCATCAGAGTGACCAACAGTAGCACCATCCATAAATTATCGGTAAATAAAGATAAACCGATCAGAGAAGCTGCTACTCCTGCCGACCCCCACAAACTCAGCCACACATGACAAAATCGCTGGCCGTAATGACCTAAAATTGCTGCTCCAATGCCCAAACCAAAACCTCCCGCCGCCATCAAAAAGCCAAACTGAGAGGCTTTCATTTCGGGAATTCTTTCGGCTACGCTAACTGCTAGCACCGATAGGGCGGCAAATATGGAAAATAAGATGATTAATTGAATTAAAGCAGTGCGAACTCGGCGTTGTTGCTTGAGATACAAAAAACCATCTCGCAGATCTGCTAGAACATGGGGTGGTTCGCGTTCTTCACTACCGACTTTCTCTCCTGTTTTTAACAGTAGCAGAATCACGCCTGCGATCGCGTAAGACCCTCCCACCAGCAATTCTCTACCGATACTAATGCCACCCCCCAAATAAGTCATTAGCTGATTTGCTAATGCTAACAATGGTTCTCCCACCGCAAAACCAATGATTACCGACCCCATCATCGTGGTGGTATACAAAGAGTTAGCCGATAGCAAATGGCGACCTTTCACCACTATAGGAATAGCGGCTTGTTCCGCAGGTGCAAAAAACTGAGTAAGGGTAGAAACCAGAAAAGTAACTACCAACATCAAACAAAATCCCAAAGGCAGTCCACCTAAAATAAAACTACCTTTGGACAACCATAATAAAGTTGGTAAGGCGATTACTAAACCACCACGTAATAAATTAGTGATTACCAGCACCGTCTTTTTGGGCCAACGATCCACAAATACCCCGGCGAGGGAACCAAACAACACCGCTGGGATGGTAAAAGCCATCATAATTGCCGAAACCCAAGTACTGATGCCTTGATTTCCGGTTTGAAATTGGGAATCAATTAAGGCAATCATCAATACCAGATAAACTTTATCTGCCAGTTGGGAAAAAACTTGACCGCTCCATAGTGCCAAGAAATTACGGTTCTTCAGCACGGGTACGAAGCCCAGTTCTCCTGTTGTTTCTTGAGAAATTATTTGATTAGTTTCCCCTGGAGGATGATGCTTATCCTGATTGACTGGAGAAATTACACCATTTCCTTCTAAGAACTGATTTATTTCTTCATTTTTCGATAAACTGGATATGTTTTCTCTGGGGGGTTTCGTAGTTTCTTTATCTAGAGTGTAAGAAACTTTTTCATTAGTAGCAGTTGGCATTGATAAAAAGGTTTTCTCACTAAAATTATCTTGATTTTTGATGATTCCTGACTGGCAATTACCATTAGAAACGGCGGAAAATATATTAATTTTACTTTCTTTTGCTAATTGCCCATTTTCTAATCTTTTTGGGGTTGAATTTAGATTGTTTAGATTAGCCTCATCATCAGGTAATGAATGATTAGGAGCGCTTAAAAATTTATCATCAATTGTTTCGCATTCACCATCGTTCTCCAATTTCGGCATTGCTGGAGCTATTGCCTCTGCGAAGATGCGATCGCTTAGGGATATAATAGAAATTTCATTTTCAGAATCAGACCATTGCATGATGACTCAGGAAGAAGTCGGCAGGGAAGCAAAATACGTATCGATTAAAGCTGCGGAACAAATCTGACGCCCGAACTGATATTGAGTATAGCGACGCAAAATTCTTTCCACAGATAACCAACTGGGGTCTAAGAAAAACCGGGGAAAAGTACTGTTTTGTATTTCCGGTAGTTCAGGTTGAGAAAGGTTTTGAAATAAAGATAATTCGGTAGCTGAAAGCTGGGTATCAATAGCGATTTTTGGTTGTTGATGAACCACCGTTTCCACCGCCGGGTTAGCCCTACTTCGATCGTTTGCCGTTTTAGGCGTAATGCTTCTGGAACTATGACCATTTTTGTTGGCGACACCAATTAGCACTTCTTGTGAAGTGTACAGCGAACCGGACACGTTGACTCGTTCTGGACTCGATAAATGTTTCTGTGCTTGCCAACGCTCAAATGCTGCTAAACTAATAGTCCCTCCCACTCCTAAGCTAAAACCTACCCGCCACTCAGGTGTTGTTAAGTCAGGTGCTAGGGGTTCCTCGCTCAGGCAACAATGATGAACTTGAGGGGCAACTCCTGCTAAAGCTAGGATGTGAAAAACAGCATGAGCCAGATGCGCTAACACAATAAAGGAAGACTGCGATACTTGGTTAGGTAATCGTTCTAATCGTTCTAAATGCCCGTTTAACAAAGAAAAAAGTTCTTCTTGGGGTTGCTCGCTCAAAGCGTGGCAAAGTACCATTTCCCCTAAGTATTGTCCGGCAGCTAATTTTGCTAAATCCTGACTGAGACGGGGATAACAATTTATCGTTTCCGCTTGGGTAATTTTATCGAGCGATCGCCCTTTCGCGATCATTAACTCGTTCACCACAAACATCTCGCTCCTACCCCCCAACCTAGAATGGTGTTTGCGAGAACCGGGCGCTACTACCCGAATTAAGCCGAACTCCCGCGTCAAAACCGTTAACAGGCGGTCTGACTCGCCTAATGGCATACTTTTGAGATTAATACCAGTTGCTTTGTAAGTACGGCTCATTCGATTTTAGATTTTAGATTTTAGATGTGATTTAAAGGATGAATGGGTCAGTGGACGAGCGAGTGGGTGAAACAGGATCAATTTCCTCAATTTTGACTCTCCTTTCTGCCGTTTGCCTTCATCCTTCATCCTTCATCCTTTTCTCCACCTTATCTCGTTGCCTGATTAAATCTGGGCCACGAGATGTCCCTAAGCGAGTTGCCCCTGCCAAAATTAACTCCGTTGCTTGTTCTAGAGTACGGATACCACCAGAAGCCTTAATGCCTAAATTCCCTTTGGTTACGTCTTTAAGCAATTTCACATCGGCCACTGTCGCACCCCCATACCAGCCAGTGCTAGTCTTCAAAAACTGCACCCCTGCATCCATTAATACTTCAGCTGCCAACCGCTTTTCTTCATCTGTCAGGAGTGCAGTCTCTAGAATAGCCTTGACTAGTTGCCCGGTTTCTTCACATATTTCGGCCATTTCTCGGTGCAACTCGCTGGTTTTACCAGCTTTCAGCCATCCTAAGTTAATTACTACATCTAGCTCTTTTGCACCATTTTCTACTGCTTCTTGCGCTTCGTAAAGTTTGACTGCCGAAGTAGTTGCCCCAGCCGGAAAACCAATTACAGTACAAACTTGGGTTGTCTTACCGTGCAGAAGCTCCGCTGCTCTTCTGACGTAAGAAGGATATACGCATACTGTTGCAAAATGATACCTATCTGCTTCTTCGCACCACTGCACTACCTGTTCTGGGGTAGCTGTGGGATTAAGCAGCGCGTGTTCGATAAATGGAGCAATATCAATGTCTGGCAAATTCGCCGCCATCGCTTTTCCTCCTAGTAGCTTATTGTTAACTTTTATCACAAAAATAAGTAAATAAGATTAAATTTCGAGTAATTTAAATTTTTTAATACAGCAGTTACAGAAAAACTCATTTCTACTGAGGAAAGGGGGCAAACTGTTCTCTCTGCTTAAACTTATTAGCTTGGTTTTCGCCGACCGAGCTTGTTTGTGGTGAGTGAGTATTGAGTTTAGGTAATGATGCTCTGAAAAAAAGCGAACTGCCATTTAAGTTCTTCGGTAATCAAAATTCTCAAGGGATCGCAAAAATTTTATTAGGTAAGAACAAATGGTTGTGAACTTTGAAGAATAGAGTCGCGAGCTTATTACAACCGAACCGATAGATAACATTGGGTCATCGGGCGCATCACTAGCTTGGGATTTTGTTCGCAATGCTTTTTCACAAAGTAGTTGTATTGGTTATTGGTGTTATCCTATTTTCTTAAAAGTTAGAGAAGTTCGGAAGGAAGCGGATATTTTAATTGTAGATCGAGAAATAGGAATCATTGCTTTTGTAATTATATCGGTTAAAATAGACCAGGCTGCTGCTATGAATGGTAGTGGTCGAGAATTTAAAAGTTTTTCCGACTATCCAGGTAACTTTTACGAACAAGCCGAAAATCAATTATATGTCATCTTAGGATATTGCGATCGCGAACTAGCTATTTGTTTTAAAGTTAGCGGTAAATCTATTATAGCATTACCTTTAATTGCCAGCACAAAATGGCAACAAAAAGGTTTAATGAAGCAAATATGGTTTATGTAATTGGATTCGATAACGTAGCGCGAAATGAGAGTAATGTAAATCTTGGCAATTAACTATTGTCGCTTTAATAAAAGCAAGGGGTTGGGCATTTTTAGCGGCGTGGGCAATTATCTGATGTAAGAAGAAATGCGGCGAGTGATGGAAATTGATGATACTTTTACTTTTACTTATAAGCGTCCGTTGAAGCGAGATATTGGTGAGGCTGATTAGTGAGAATTTTGCCGATTAAATCAAATTGCTAGTTGCTAAATAGAAACCCGGTTTATTGAAGAAACAGGGTTTCTAGCCTGAGAGACATTCTTAAGCGAGAAATTGTTCGCCGGAAAATACTAGAATTATTGCTTTGGGCAGATGAGAGATAAATTTAAGGATTAACTGTTATGCAATTTATCGACCAAGTAGAAGTTGAAGTACAAGCTGGAAAGGGTGGAGATGGTATAGTTGCCTTCCGGCGAGAAAAGTACGTGCCGGCGGGGGGCCCATCGGGTGGCAATGGTGGGAAAGGCGGTTCTGTATATTTAGTGGCGTCTCAGCATTTGCAAACTCTGCTGGATTTTAAATACAATGCGCGGTTTCGGGGGGAAGATGGGGGACGTGGTGGGCCGAATAATCGCACTGGGGCAAATGGGGATGATTGTACGGTGCAAGTTCCCTGCGGTACTGCTGTCTACGATGCTGAAACGGAAGAATTGATTGGAGATTTGCTGGAAACGGGGCAAACTTTATGCGTGGCAAAAGGTGGCAAAGGGGGTTTGGGAAATCAGCATTTCTTGAGTAACAGCAACCGGGCACCGGAATATGCTTTACCGGGATTACCGGGAGAAAGACGGTTGCTGCGGTTGGAGTTGAAACTGTTAGCGGAAGTGGGAATTATCGGGTTGCCAAATGCGGGAAAATCGACGCTGATTTCGGCTATTTCGGCAGCACGGCCTAAAATCGCCGATTACCCGTTTACTACGTTAGTACCGAATTTGGGGGTAGTGAAGAAACCGGACGGCGATGGGGCGGTTTTTGCAGATATTCCGGGGCTGATCGAGGGGGCTCATGCGGGAATCGGTTTAGGCCACGATTTTTTGCGCCATATCGAACGCACTCGCGTTTTGTTGCATTTGATTGACGTGACAGCTGAAGATCCGATCGCAGATTATCAAACTATTCAAGATGAGTTGGCTGCATACGGTAGGGGATTACCAGAACGTCCGCAAATCTTGGCATTGAGTAAAATGGATGCCGTTTCGCCAGATATGAATGTAAATGCGATCGCATCTGAACTAAAAACTCTTTCCGATCGTCCTGTTTTCACGATTTCCGCCGTTACTGGTATAGGCTTGGAACCCATGTTACAAGCAGTTTGGCAAAAATTGGATATCGGGGAAAAGGTGAATGCGTGAGGGAAAGAGGAAAGGGAGTAGGGGAGCAGGGAGCAGGGGAGAAAAAGAAAATAAATTAATTTTTATCCTTCAGACTTCAGCCTTCAGCCTTCAGACTTCATCCTTTATCAGAGGAATTTTCGGATGGTAAAAGACGACTGCTAGCGGGTCTGCTGAAATGTTCGTAAACCAGGCGAGACAGTTTATTAATTAGTTCTACAGCCTTTTGGTCGTTACGGGGACGTTTAACTAATACGGCAGCAACATAACGTTTGCCGCTGGGCAAATCAATTAAGCCAACATCCCCGATCAGCGAACCAATATTACCTGTTTTATGAGCGATCGTACTTCCTTTTCCCAAACCCCGTGGTAAGAGAGTCCGATTCACCGTTCGTTGCATGATACCTAACATTCGATCGCGAGAAGCCAGAGAAACCAACTCACCTTGATTTAACCGTGCTAGCAAAGACGCCAATTCTTTAGGATTAGTGGTATTCGTTCCTTCTATATCGGGTAACGGATTGCGAATAGTTGTATTAGTGAGTCCCCACTCTCTAAACCTTTGATTCAGGGCTTCCGCACCACCCAAACGACTAACGATTATATTAGTAGCGCTGTTATCGCTGTTAATAATCATCTCAGTAGCAGTTTCCAAGGCAGTATATTTTGTCCCGGCTTTTTTGTATTGCATTTTGCCAGAACCAGATGCGATCGAACCTTCATCCAAAGTGAGCAATTCATCCAGCCGCACTTTGCCAGCATCTACATCTTGAAAAAAAGCAATCAGAATCGGTATCTTGATCGTGCTAGCCGATGCAAAATCAGCAGTACTATTGAAGTCTAGATAAGCACCAGTATCGATATCCGTGACAAATATACCCGGTGTTAACTCAGGATATTGGTTGACTAAAGACTGGATGGCGTTTTTGAGCGGTAAGATTTCCTCCGTTAACTTTAACCCGCCAGGAAGATCGGCAAATGTAGACTCTGATGGCAAATTAATATCGGCCACCGCACTGCGAGGTTGAGAAGAATTCACCGTTCCGGGAACTGCGCTAGGTTTGTGGTCAGCTGGATTCCAAATCGACAGCATCGTACCCACCACTACACCAAGACCAATTCCCAATATCAGCAACCGCGTACCGTATAGCAGGGGTGAAGCAGCAGTCTTGCGTTTTGGAGGTAGTGAGGGACGGGAAATCGAATTTTGACGTTGATGAGGAAGGGGTTTGAGGGCAGAAATCTCTTTGTTAACTCTAGAAGGTGGCTTCCTCCTTTTGTCAATGCCGTTTCTGCTTGCCCTGACTTCGGCTGGTTTTCTTTCCTGCGGTCGTTGTCGGCGTTGCTGAGCGAGCGATTGCCTGCCAGTTTGGGGATATAAGGGAACTAGCTTATCTTGCCCAACCTTACCATTGGGGTTTTTGGTCGGTTTAGCTGGCAGATTTTCAATTTCAAAAGCCGGAATTTCCCTGATTCTGCCGTTCCTTGTTAACTGAGAAGGTGGGGGGATGAGAGGAGATTTTGAACTTAATCTAGCTGATGTGATGGAGTTTAAACGATTTTTGCGCTCTGGTTTGATTTGCCTGGGTAAAGAGCTTGATATCTTGCCTGTTGGTAATGGGCTGGCTTTTTCCGATCGTCTTTTTGCTGGTTTGGTAGTATTTTGGCCAAACAGTCGTTGCCACCAAGTTAAAGTTTGGCGGCGTTGTGGCTGGGATTTTCCAAAGTTAGAAGGCAAACGGCTGTCTGGGGCTGGGGGAATTCCTGCCCTCGCTGCTTTAGATTTTGGTAACTCAGGTTGCTCGGTTCGTATCCGGGCGACCTCTTGCTGCTCTGGCACTGGCTGCTGTTTGAGTTGCCGCTGCCGCCTCTGGCGGCGGGAATTGCCCTTCTCGGACGCTGCCACGGATGACACCTCTTACAATGTTGACTGTTTGGGAGATAACTGAATATAGACCAAACTTTTCTAGTTTCCTATGAAGTCGATCGATTTTTGTTAATCAGGAGTTAATCGTAACTCCCAAAAAACTCTACTACATACCGGGCATACCCTCATCAGGGAGTCACGAAAGCTAGCTAAAATCGCTCCTGGGATAATTTAGCGTCCGCTACCACATTTTCCTGTTGGGAGACGAACCATTCCATTTGGCTAAAAATGCCTCGCAACATTGCTACCTCGGCGGTGGATAGCTGGGCGCGATTAAACAGCAATCGAAATTTGGCCATGCGAGCGGCTGCCGTGTGGGGGTAGAGATAACCAATTTTTAATAATACGCTTTCTAGATGCCCGTAAAATTCCTCTGCTACCTGTAAAGGAGCTAGTGAAGAAGAGTGGGGGATGCTTTGTTCCCCTGGTTGCTTCTCTTGCGATCGTTGATATTGAAACAATTCATAACAGCAAACGGTTACTGCTTGGGCGAGGTTGAGTGCTGGATAAGCGTCGCTGGTGGGAATACGCAGGAACCGTTGAGCATATTTTAAATCGTCGTTACTCAAGCCTTTGTCTTCCGGGCCGAAAATTAAGGCGGATGGCAGTTGTTGCAATAGGGAAGGTAAGGCGGTGCGCGGTTCTTCTAATTCTAGGGACAATTTGCGATCGCGCGCGGTAGTGGCAATTGCTAACTGACAACCTTCTAATGCTTCGGCTACGGTTGCTACTTCTCGGGCTGCTTCCAGAATGTCGGCAGCGTGGATAGCCATTTGCCTTGCTTCTTCTCCCAAGCGATCGCATTGAGGCGCTACCAATACTAACTGACTTAACCCCATATTCTTCATCACCCTGGCTACTGACCCTACATTTAAAGGGCCAAGTGGCCTCACCAGCACGATTCGTACCCGTGCTAAGGCTGTCTCATCCATGATTGTCTAAATAATTCACAATGGTATTTTGACATCTCCGAGCGAGCGATCGCCCTAAAATCTCATATCCAAAATCTCAAATCTAATGACACGCCACCGTTCTAAATCCGATTTACCCACTAAAATTTGTCCGGTATGTCAACGTCCTTTTACTTGGCGGAAAAAATGGGCTGATTGCTGGGATGATGTGAAGTATTGCTCCGAACGCTGTCGTCGTCGCCGAAACAATTGAAAACGGGTCTTAGGCATTTTGACGAAAGGATGAGTGGGGTGAGTGAAAATCGAACTTTTGACTTGTAACTTCTTTAGCTGATTGCTTAATTCTTAAACAACTAAAATTGTCGATCAAAAGTACTGCGGCACTTCAGCAACAACTAACAAATGACAAATGACAACTGACAACTGACAAATGACAACTAATAAAGTGCAACCTAAACTTATTATTCACGGTGGTGCTGGTAGTTCCCTCAAGGGTAAAGGGGGAGTTGAGCTAGTCCGCAAATCACTTTTTAAAGTATTAGAGGAAGTTTATCCGATGCTGTTGGCAGGGGCAAGTGCTGCCGAGGCTGTAGTTCGCGGTTGTCAATTATTGGAAGATGACCCCCGTTTTAATGCCGGTACCGGTTCGGTGTTGCAATCAGATGGTCAAATCCGCATGAGTGCTTCTTTAATGGAAGGTACTATACAGCGCTTTAGCGGGGTGATTAATGTTTCTCGCGTGCAAAATCCGATTTTTCTCGCGCAATCTTTACAATGTTCGCCCGATCGCGTACTGTCTGATTTTGGTTCGGCAGAATTGGTCCGCGAGTTGCAAGTTCCGATTTACAATCCTCTCACCGATATCCGGTTGCAGGAGTGGATACAAGAACGGGATGAGAATTTTGTCAAGGAAATGGCTGGGGTGGTAGCGGAAAAAGAGCTAGTGACTGATAGTAGTGCCGGACGGGGTACGATCGGGGTGGTAGCCTTGGACGATCGAGGCTGTATCGTGGCAGGTACTTCCACTGGGGGTAAGGGTTTTGAAAGAATCGGACGAGTCAGCGATTCTGCCATGCCTGCTGGTAATTATGCAAACAGCGATGCGGGGATTAGCTGTACTGGGATTGGAGAAGATATTATCGATGAGTGTCTCGCACCCCGCATTGTGGTGCGAGTAACCGATGGTTTGTCTTTGATGGCGGCGTTCGATCGCACTTTTAAAGAATCTCGATCGCGCAATCGGGATTTGGGTGCAATTGGGATCGATCGTACTGGTACAATTGCCTGGGGAAAAACCAGCGAAGTTCTCCTTGCCGCTTATCATACGGGAGAAAAGATCGGCGATACTTTGGAATGGACTGGTGATGAATTAACGGGATTTGTTTGTTAATTGCGATCGCGATTAAGTAATTAATAATCGGTAATTATTTGCGACAATTACCGATTATTATTATTAATTACTATTAAAACTATTCCTCTGGAGATTTTAATCGCCAACCGGGTTTGACTACCTGACGCGCGCGGGCTACTACTAAACTATCATCTGGTACGTCTTCGGTGACGGTGGAACCTGCGGCGACGGTGACATCCGATCCTAATGTAACTGGGGCGACTAACACGCTATTAGAACCGGTTTTAGTGCGATCGCCAATTGTAGTGGGATGTTTTTTCACCCCGTCATAGTTGGCGGTAATCGTTCCCGCGCCGATATTCACTCGTTTTCCGGCTTGAGTATCTCCCAGATACGATAAGTGTGCCACGTTGCTGCGATCGCCTAAAGTAGAATTTTTCAGTTCGACAAAGTTGCCGATGCGACAACCATTTCCCACTTCTACGTGACCGCGCAAATGGGCGTAAGGGCCAATTCTCGTGCCATCTCGCACGGTGCTATCTGTTATCACCGAATAAAGTACGGTGACGTTGGCACCGATTTGACTATTTTCGATCAGCGTACCCGGACCGATTCTACTGCCGGATTGAATTACCGTGTTACCCCGCAAATGAGTTTGCGGTTCGACGATCGCATCTGGTGCCAATTGTACGGTATCGTCGATGGTAATGCTGGTCGGGTCGATCAAAGTGACACCCGCTGCCATCCAACGGTCTTTGATTCTATCTTGCAAGATGTCGTAAGCAGATGCTAGTTGTTTGCGATCGTTGATGCCTAAAATTTCTTGATAATCTTCTACATCAACTGCCATGACCGGTTCGAGTAAATTGCAAGCATCCGTCAGATAATATTCTTGCTGATCGTTATTAGCTTGCAATTGAGGCAAAACTTTGGCTAATTGAGGCCAATTAAAGCAGTATACCCCAGCATTGATGCGATGATTTTGCTTTTGCGCTGCCGTACAATCCCGGTCTTCAACAATTTGTTGAATGATATTTTGGCCGTTACAAAATACTCGACCGTATCCTTGCGGATTAGGCAAATGGGCTGTCAGAAGCGTCGCAGCATTTTGATGCTGTTTGTGCGTTTCGATCAAATGCTTGAGAGTTTGGGGACGCAACAAAGGTACATCCCCGTTCAATACCAGCAAATTCCCTTGAAAACCTTCCAGATGAGGTAATAATTGTTGAACTGCGTGACCGGTTCCCAACTGTTGTGCTTGTTCGACAAATTCTAATTGAGGAATTCCTGCTAAAGCAGTTTTTACCTTGTCCGCTTGATAACCGATGATGACCAGCCGTCGCGTCGGAGAAATCTCTTGGCAACTTAAGAGAACTCTTTCTACTAAAGACCTTCCGCCCAAAGAATGCAATACTTTGGGCAGTTCCGATTTCATTCTCGTACCGCGTCCAGCCGCTAGAATTGCTACCGCTACCATTTTTTTTGAGTCAGTCTACTCCCCACTGGAGTATAGCTTGCTTAGTGTACTTCTGTAGCTATCAATACTGAAAGCAATTTTTTTAAAGCATAGAACGAATAAAATCGCTAAATTGATTTACCAGTTTGGGATTACGCCACCCTTTGGCGGTTTCTTGAGCAATAATTTCTAAAGCTTCTTCTGGAGGAAACGCTACTTTATAGGGGCGTTCGCTGGTGAGAGCATCGTAAATATCAATAATTTGAAATACTTGTGCTAAGAAGGGAATGTTGTTTCCAGCTAGCCCATCGGGATATCCGGAACCGTCCCAACGTTCGTGATGATGGCGAATAATTGGCAGGACGCCGCGCATCGTTCGCAAAGGCTGACAAATTTGTTCCCCGATCGATACGTGTTGCTTCATGATTTCCATTTCGTCGGGGGTAAATTTGCCTTTTTTGAGGAGAATGGCATCGGGAATGCCTACTTTTCCAATATCGTGCAGGTAGCCACCCCACATTAAATCGCGAATTTCGGTGCGAGACAAATGCAAGTATTCGCCAAAAGCTTTCCCCATTGCGACGAGGCGTTCGCAGTGATCGCCAGTATTGGGATCGCGGCTTTCAATTGCCCTGGCGATGGAAAATACTACTTGTTCTGCGTGGTCTAAATCTTCGTTTAAGCGTTTTTGTCTGACTAAAGATTTAACTCGTGCGGCCAGTTCTAGACGATCGAATGGTTTGGTAAGAAAATCATCTCCTCCTGCTTCGATCCCTCGGATGCGCGATCGTCGATCGTTCAGCGCCGTAATAAAAATTACTGGTATTAAACGTGTTTGCTCATCCTGTTTTAACAATCGGCAAACTTCAAACCCGTCCATTCCTGGCATCATCACATCCAATAATATGACATCGGGTTTGGTTTCCAATACTTTTTCTAGTGCTGTCGCACCATTTTCTGCTTCTAATACTTCATAACCTTCTACTGCCAATAGTGCCGCAGCTGTCATGCGACTGGCAGGATGATCGTCTACAACTAGGATTTTGGGCTGTTGTAAATCACTGCTATTTCCGGTTGCAGACAAGGTGTTGAAGGACGTGGAAGCGCCGAATGAATCAACAGCAGTATCAAAAAATCGAGGACTCACGGCCACAGTCGCCTTCCTATGATTCGAGATTTTTACTTCAGATGAAGACTAGATCCAGTGTTTCATAATAAGCAAGCAATTGTTTGCTTGGTCGGCTACAGAAGTCTATATTTTTTTAAACATAGTTTTCCCACACCATAACCTTAGAAAAACATATAACTGTTTTGGTGGCTGTGAGAACGGATTTTAGCATTTGTGATCTGTGTCACAATTACTTTCCAGACTAAGAATTAACTCTTGGCATTGAGCAACTTAAGTTCGAGCCACGAGCCAGCGCTTTTTCCAATGCGCAGTTGGTTCTAAAACAGAGGAATCTTGTTCTATTTTACGCCTGTCTAGAATAACTTTAGCAGAGTCGGCGAGATTGGGATCGCGGTAAGGAACGGCGGCGCGAGTTTGTAAATGTTCTTGTTCTTGTGGTGAGAGTGGATGGAGATTTATTGGTATATAACTGGCAACAGTACCGGGGGATCGCCTGCCGACAGGGGTTGTAGAACCTATATGCAGTCTGGCAGTTAATAGAGCGCTACGTACTGCGGCGGAACAGGAATAAGTGGCGATTCTGCCATCCGGTTTAAGGCATTTGGCAACTAATCCTAAAAATTCCACCGTCCACAGTTGAGGACAAACTGGTGGGGAAAAAGGGTCGAGGAAAATCGCATCTGCCTGGAAGTTTTGGCAGACTTGCTGAATGGTTTTTCTGGCGTCACCGATCAGGAGAGTTGCACGTAGCTGGTTGGTTTGTATTTGATGGTTGGTGGCTAATTTTTGCCAAATTTCTATTGTAGAATCGTGCCAAATATCGGTGAGGTGATGGGCGATCGCAGCTTTTGGCACTGCTGGATCTAATTCTAGGGCGATCGCTTCTACATAACATTGGGGATTAACTGCCCAAATTGCTTCTAAGGCAGCACCAGTGTTGTACCCTAAACCGTAACAAATATCCAACAGTCGCACGCTTGGTTGTCGAGCTTTTTCCATCAAATCGAGGGGTTGCACGAACTTTAATCGGGCTTCTTGACGGCCACCGGAAGAACTGTGAAAGGTTTCGCCAAACTCGGTGGAAAAAAAAGTAAACGAGCCGTCCTCGGTTGGTTGGATTTGGAAAGAGTTGGTATTTTGCATTGCGTGAATGGGAATACTAATACTTAACCATACTTTACACGGCCATAGATTACGCTTTTTGGCTGGCGATCGATCGTTGGTAATCGATAGTAGATGAGGGAAAATTATCTCATTACCCGTTACTATCAGGGTGATTATAAGTTATGACAGAACCAGATTTAGTCCAACTTGCCCAGCTGGGTGACCCGAAGGCGATCGCGAATATTCTCAACCGATCGTTACAATCAAAAGGTATTACGGTCAAAGCTGTTATTAAAGATAGTTGTTTACAGCTAATGGTGGAATCGACGCAAATTCCACCCCAAAAAGCCGTGGTTAATTTTGTCCGCAAAACATTAATTGAATTGTCAGTTGATGATATCAAAACGGTGCGGATTTCCGGACAACATATCGGCATGGCTTCCCCGTCTTGGCGCGATACGTTTAAATTACCAGAAAAATCCGTTTTGCTTGCCGATGACAATTCGGAAATTGGGATTCGACAGATGGTGAAAGAAGGCAATGTTAATGCAATTAACGTTTTGTTAGTGAATGCTTTGGCTAACTCCGATCTGACGGTATTAACTGAATTGAAAAATGGCTGTTTGCAAATAATTTTACAATCTCTGCACGAGCCTGAAGAACAAGCTACGGTAGAAATTATTCGGCAAACAGTGATGGGTTGGCAAGCTGAAAATATCGACAGCATCCAAATTTACGGGCAGCAAATCCATGAAGCTTTTCCTGTGTGGGGTCAACATATCGAGTTGATGAAACGAGATCGCACGGATAACCATCTGGAAAAAACCGATAAATTAACCTTAGAGCGCATAAAAAATCTCCCTATTGAAAATCGGTTTCAGTTTTCTTCGATCGTGCCTTATAAGGATGCTTTCAGCGCAAATTTGTATAAAGATAATAAAGTAAAACTGATGTTGTTTTTCAGCTTGTTTCCCTGGACTTTAAGGTTGCTGGCCAGGGAAACGGGTTTGGAAAGTATAGCTTGGCTGTTAGGGATTTACTATTCAGCAATTTGGGGAATCGTTCTCTATCATTTAATCAAACCACTTTATTTTGCTTGGGGCGAGACGATTAAATGTATTTTATTTACTGCCTTTGTCGGCATACCATTACTACTTTTTGTTCAAAGCATACCACCATTTAATTTATTGTATTCGGCGCTCAATATTAATAGTTTAGGAGTAGCTTCTCAGTTAGTTGGTTTTGTATTTGGTGTTGGGATATTGGAAGAATCTTGTAAAGCTTTACCCGTGTACTTGTTTATGGTACGTGAGGGAAAAATAAACAATCCTCTGACTTCTGCTTTTTATGGGGCGATGTCGGGTTTGGGATTTGCGATCGCAGAAGGTGCTAACTATTCGGTGATGTATGCTTTCGGTTTGCAATCTGGGAGATTGGGATTGGGAGATTATGTCTTGGTTAATACAATCCGTATGGTTTCCCTGCCGTTATTTCACGCTACTTGGGCAGGTATTGTGGGTTACTTTTTGGGTTTGGCAGCGATCAATCCTTCCAGAAGAGGTATGATTATTGCGATCGGCATTGCCATTTCAGCGGTCTTGCACGGTTGCTACAATACATTTTCTAACAATTTACTTGGTTTTGCTATCCTCGCTTTTTCAATTTTGTTGTTTGTTGCGTATCTAAGAAGAAGCAAAGAAATGGTAGATCGAATGCAACAAGCTGAGTTAAACTATCAAAGTTGGAAATCAAAATAATTATTTTTCGTTACTTTACTTTTCAAAACTTAAAAGAATATCACAATAATTCAAGTTCTGCTAGCTTCCAAATTTTAACTCATGGCTAGTATCATCATGAAAAGGTTAATCGAACATTTAAAATCAAAAATTTAAAATAGTATGTCACAGCCAAACCTTCTCGAACTTGCCAAACAGGGAAATCCGAAAGCGATCGCCACTTTACTAAATCGCTCCCTGCAACCAAAAGGGATTACGGTCAAAGCAAGTTTAAAAAATGATTGTTTGCAGTTAATGTTGGAATCAGAGCAAATTCCCGATCGCCAAGAGTTAGTGCCTTTTATTCGCAAAGGCTTAACTAACTTGCAAGCTGGCAGTATTTGCAACGTGAAAATTTACGGGCAGCAAATAGGGATGGCTTCTCCATCGTGGCATGAAAAGTTCGATTTAGAAAAACAACAGCCATCATTAACTAATTCAGATGAAATAGAAACTGCCATGATTTACAAGCCAGCGGAAAAAGAACCGAACGAAGTAAAAGAGGTAGCCAGTCATAAAAATAGTGTAAATTATCATTCTTCTGGCATTCAAAAATATAGTAAACCTTTAGAAGAAAACAACACGCAAAAAATCACTTATAAAGACGTGCTGGAAGGATTAAGAATTTTCTTTACTAATCCGGTAGGAGGCTTACCTACATTTTTTGCCAGCCTGGGAAAACCACGCGCTTTAGCCGTGGGAGGTGCGTTTGGATTAATTTATTTAATTTGCGTTCTCTTAGTATCTCTCCAAAATACACAAACACCATTTATTGAATATTTAGGTGGCTATAAAATAGTTATGCTATGCTTAATTCAGTTTGCTAGCATACTGGGAGCAAGCGCTCTCACCCGCAAACTATTTCGCGGCAAAGGCAGCTTTGAAGGAGATGTATTTATTGCTGGTTCGTCTCTGTTAGCACCGGGATTTTATTGGCTTTTAGCTATTAATTTAGGGATTGCAAATATAGAGATTATCGTAGGATTGACAATAATTTGTTGTATTTACACAATTCTTACTTTGTATACGGGATGCCACAATATATCTGAAATTTCCGAATCGAAATCTCCTTTAGCGGTTTCTTGTATGCTGATCGCAAGTATTTGGCTATCTAAAATAATGGTATCTTCTTTCTTATCCAGATAAAAATTAACTTATGAAAAATCAATTTAGTTCAAATCGGCGACAATTTTTAAAGTACGCGATATTTGGGGCAGCGGGTACTACTGCTTTGGGCTGGATGTTTCCCCAAACTAGTTTTAGCCATGAAAGGCATCCGGAAACAACGCCCTGCACTCAATCTCCCAACAGCGAAGCCTGCCAAAATTATCTTCGTGGCGTGACGGCGTTGGATGATACGGGTAATCACGTTCGACAAAGTGTTTTGCTAGCAAATGCCGCGCCGGGTAAACCAGTGTTAGTAAAAGGTTTACCGCGACCAACTTATTTGGTAATCAATCAGGGGCCAAAATTAGCAGAGTATGCGATTAATCCGACTTGTCCCCATCACGGATGTATTGTGGATTGGAAAACCGATCGAAATCGCTTTGTTTGTCCTTGTCATGGGGCGGAATACGACGGGCAAGGCAAGCGACTTAAAGGCCCTACACAGAAGAATTTACCGTTAATTACGGTGATGGTTCAAGAGGATGACGTGATTTTAATCGATCGCAAACCGGCAGTCGATCCGCGTAGGTAGTAGGAAAAGGGAAAGGGCAAGGGACAGGGGAAAAGAAAAATTTTAATTATGCTATGCAATTGTCTTATGTTTCCTTTCCCCTTTCTCTCATACTTTAATAAACCAACTGCGCCAATACATAAAGTAAGCAACTCCCCACCAAAAGAGTAACGTTAGTAAAGCCAATAACAAAGAACTATTCGTTTCGCCAGCCCAAGGTATTAAAAAATGTTGGGAAATCCAATTATAAATAGTAGGTGCATTTTCACCAGTACCGATATGAGTTTTAACTAAGATTTTGATGGCCAAAACAGAAGAGATAAAAATAAAGATGGCGTTTAATCCCAAAACTTGAAATGGTTTTCCCCAAGAACGCAAGTCTCTCACTTCAAATAATTCATGACAAGCTGCCATAAATAGTATTGACCAACCCGTACTGTAGAGAACATAAGAACTCGTCCACAATTTTTTGTTGAGAGGAAATAAGAAACCCCAGTCCCAACCGATGATTAAACAGATAATGCCAATTAATGCTAAATTGATGCTGGTACGGGTGTCGATCGGTTCTCGGCGAAGCCACCTGCCTGTAAAATAACCAGCCAGAACGTTGACAAGGGCGGGTAAGGTGCTGAACAGTCCTTCAGGATCGCCCATTGAGTTGTAATTATCTCCTTGATATAAATGGGCGGTACCGATGATGATGCGATCGAGATAAGCACCTAAATTTCCTTCCCTAGTGAGAATACCAGCACCATAACCGGGAACTGGAATATATGTCATTGCTAACCAGTATCCGATGAGGATGGTAAAAGCTAAGATCCATCGCCATTGTCGCCGGAAGTGGATAACTGCGATCGTAGTTATCAGGTAAGTAAGGCTAATCCGTTGCAGGACTCCCATGATTCGGATCTGGCTAATGTCGTAATTGCCAATACTGTTTAGAAATAAACCAAGGGCGAATAAAATTATGCTGCGAGTGATAATTCGCCGATAAACTGAGGCGTCGGGGCGTTTCCCTTTGGTGTATTTGTAAAAGGAAAAGGAAATCCCAACTCCCATGATAAATAGGAAAAATGGAAAGACTAAATCGGCGGGGGTGCAGCCATGCCAGTCTGAATGTTGGAGAAATGGATGAACTCGGTCGGTGAGTCCTGCCATGTTAACGAGAATCATTGCTGCGATCGCAATACCTCGAAAAACATCAAGAGAGATTAAACGCATCGGTGATGGGATGTGAGGACAATTTTTAGAAGATACTGCTGATTGGGGAAATTTTCGGGAAGATGGAGAGCGGGGATGGGGAGTGTCATTCGATTTTAGATGCGAGGATTTTAGATTTTAGATTGACTGGAGCCTTAAAAGGACAGAGCTTGAAATAAGCGAGAATTTCTTTGATGATTCCCCTTGAAAGGGGAGGCTTGAAACCCTTTTTTCCGGTCAAAGATTTTAGATTGGTTTTTTACCACAGATGTCCACAGATAAACACAGATAAACACAGATGTAGGTGTTACTTTTTTTGTAGGGTATTGGGACGATCTCTTTATTAGAGTGCATCTGCGGTTTTTTACGAGGATCGCACCTATCCTAAAATGCTATGAAAAGCCTGTTTAGAGAATTTCATCTTAGATGCGATCGCAATTTTTCTCAAAGTACTAGTTTCAATTAGAAGCCTGCGGTGGCGTCGCCTCTCTTACTTGCTCTAAATCCAACTCTAATGCCTGTGCTATTTGTTCTACCGTTAACCCCAATGCTAACAACCTGGTCACGGTTGCTAATTTAGCGGCTATCTCGCCTTCCTGACGACCTTCTTGGAAAGCTTCTTGATAAAATTTTGTTTGTTTTAATTCACTGAGTCCAAACATAGCTTCTATCTCCTGACGACTTTTACTGGGTAGCTTATAAACTATGATAGTCTCTATTAACTGAAGCAGTTCTCGTTTGGCAACTTCATCAGATATTTCTATTCTGATTTGGTCAATCAATTCCCTAGCTTTTGTTTCCGTGTTTTCCTCTGTTTCGATAACTAATTTGATGGTCTGGATACCAATCGATCTCTCTGCTACTGAGTCTAACTCATTTAGATAAATTCGCCTGACTCGCTGACTATCGAAAAACTCGCGATAATGTTTGATGTCTCCAGTTTCCGTACTTTGAGTTGGATATAAAACTACTGCACGCCAGTCGTTTTGAGGTTTATTTTGGCGCAAGTATAAAAATATTTCAGCAAAGAAACGAGAATAGAATTCTGCATCTGGTTGAAATTGCACTTCCAAAAAGTAGATGGGGTTATCTTCTCCTGTGGCGGGGAGAAATACGCCATCAATGCGGAAGGCTGTTTGTTTGACTTCAACGGATGAGAATTGGTAGTTATTAGCTTCTTCTGGTGGA
The DNA here is from genome assembly GCA_036703985.1 of Leptolyngbyaceae cyanobacterium. Taxonomy (GTDB): domain Bacteria; phylum Cyanobacteriota; class Cyanobacteriia; order Cyanobacteriales; family Aerosakkonemataceae; genus DATNQN01. The sequence continues at coordinate 23,927 of DATNQN010000055.1, read as the reverse complement.
CGATCGATCAGTTCAAAGAAGATGCTGGGAAAGGTTTGGAATAGGCGATAGAAGAGAGAGTCTGTTTTCACGAATTGGCAGATTTCGGGGGATGATTTAATTTTAGTGGGAGAGGTGGGGGAGAAGATAAGGAATTTATCCCGAAGTTAAGGAAGTTAAGCTAATTGGCAAATTGTATTTGCTTAATCTTCTAGTAGCTGAAAAGCTTGCTGTGATTGCCTTTTCAGAAATGATGCGACAAAACTTATCTTCTGGCTTAACTTCGGGATCTCCACTGGTTAAGTTTGGTGGGAAGGTGGAAACTAGACTCTGTTACCCCAAAAGTTGGGAGGTAGGTAATCAGTGGTTAGTTTATTTGCACCTACAGAAATTGAGATGTTTTCAGAAGTGGTAATGGGAACGGTGGAAAAGACGATTTCTCAAAATCAGCCTGGAAGAGTTAAGTGTTTGGGGAGTTATTGGCCTGCTCGATTTTATCATGCTAATTGTGATGTTGTTGTGTTTCCCGATCAAGTTGTGAAGGTTGTTGGGAGACAGGGAATTACTATGCTTGTCGTTCCGGTAAGTTTGGGGAATTAATCATAATGGTTTTATTTTTCAGCCCGCCCGGAAATCAATTTCCGGGCTAATAGCAAAAGTCCACTGAAGTGGACTGAAGAAAAATATTTCAGTCCGTTTGAACGGACTTTCGCTATTAGCCTGCGATTTGAATCGCAGGCGGGCTATCAGCGTAGCCATTTAATCCTGTTTACATTTATAGCTGAAGTCCACTTAAGTGGATTGTTAGAGAAAATTAGTCCGCTTTAACGGACTTTTGCTATTAGCCTGGGGTTTGAACCCCAGACGGGGTGTCAGCCCAAAGTAAATAATTGAGCAAGCCGTTTTAACACTTTCAACACTATATAGATATCATCGCCTCGATCAAGAGAAAACAAATAAGAAGTAGCATATTTGGGCGGGCCTTCTCTAGTAAGTTTTAAAAACCTAAACTCACTGCCATTCGTCACAAATCCAAATGCGGGTTTATCTGGATTAGGATTACCTAACATATAAGCTAATGCTTGCGGTATTCCCGTTTCCAAAGATAATTTTGCTCTTTTTGATTCAACTACTAATATCCAAAACTCAGGTGTAAAAACTAAAATATCCAAGCGTCCAGTTATGGTAATTCCTTCATCTTCAAAAGCAATTCTTACTTCCTTCTCAGCCGAAAGGTAAAATGGCGGACGATAAAAACCCGCTAATTTTAACAATGGAGAAAGCACCACCATTTTAACGATGGGTTCCAACATGGGATATTCAGCTAGGTGGAAATAATCCCGCTTTACATCATCTAAAGCTAGCTTTTCTAAATCATTTAGTTCCGGTAAATTATCTTGCCATTCTCGGAAAAATTGCTCATCTTCGATGCGTTGCAGACCAAAATTTTCGATTAAGTCATGTAACTCTATTATTTGCGCTGGGATTGTTTGAGTCATAATTTATTTTCCTTAGCAAGTTAAATGAGAAAACTTCAATCTATCAACGCATCTACTAACAAATCACCGCCAAATCTTACTACATCAGTACAAGGTAAACCCGTTTCTTTCTTAACTTGCTCGATCGCATTTTTCGCCGCTTCTTCATCCAGATGTCCGGTATTCAGGGCGATCGCAACTACCTTCACTTCCTCAAACGCACCGCCACAAAAAGCCACGCTTTCATACAATTTAATCACTTCCGATAAAGGAGGAATCGGTACGTGAGGATGATTGCGAACGTGAGTTTGTCCGGCTCGATGTACTAATATTAAATGGGTTGGTTGGGAACCGCGCAAAAGTGGTAAGGTAGCGGTTGAACCTGGATGCAAAAGCGAACCTTGTCCTTCTATATATAGGATGTCGTAATCTTCCCCAAATCGCATCACTAATTGTTCGACTGCACCGGCTGCAAAGTCTACCCGAATTGCATCTAAAGGTATGCCATCACCGGATATCATAATGCCAGCTTGTCCGGTGCCGAGAAATTTCGATCGCAATCCCCGCTGCAAAGATGCGCGATGCAATTCCAGACAGGTGGACATTTTCCCCACTGCCATATCTGTACCGACAGCTAACACCCGACGACAGATGAGCGATCGCGCTTTTGCACTAGCAATTCCCAAACCGGAGGGTTCCTGTCGCACATCCCAAATCCATTGTCCTTCTCTGAGTAATTCTTGTATCTGTGGATGCTTGGCTAGTTGCGTATGTAGTCCGTTGATGACTGATAAACCTGATGCTACTGCTTGTTTGATTTCTTGAAACCAAGGTTCTGGGAGGATTCCGCCAGATGGTGCAACGCCAATTGCTAATACGTCTGGGTTGTACTGAAGTGCGTCTGTGACGGAAGCAACAATCGGCGCGTCGCGATCGATTCTTGTTAATTTTGACAATGATTCGCCCGCACATTCCTTGTCGATTACTGCCACAATCGGTGATTCGCTATAACGTAATAGGGTTAGTCCGGTTTTCCCGTGAATGCCGCGAATTCCTTCGTGGAGTAAGATGGCTAGTTTTTGGTCGGGTTTGAGCATGGCAAAATTGCGATCGCACAACTATATATAATGTAGATTTTTTTTACCACAGATATCCACAGATGAACACAGATAAACACAGATGTAATTGCAGATTTTTTGTTGGGTGAATGGATGATTTGTTGATGTTTTTTTGGATGGGTGATTGATTTTTATCTGGATTTTGTTAGAGTAATCAATATAAGCTATCTTTATTTAAGACTGCATTTTATTTATAAATTACAATCAAAAGCTCTTTTTTAGCCTAAAAATAACTGAAAACTATTCGCAACTATTGACGAAAATGCGTCATTTGCGGTATCTTGACAGAAATAATAATTAGGGAAAGTATGTCTAAAACACAAATTAATATCTTACTCTAGCCTGAAAGTCTTGTGTTTTCGTGGGTTTTATTTTTACTGTATGGACAAAATCGGAAATTTCTGATTTTACGATGACTTTTTTTCTGAGGTCTTAAACACACAGTTGACGATCGAGTTTGACAAATTTACTTTTTTATGTTAAAGGCGACTTTGGAGTTGGAAGTTTTCGGAAAAGAGATTTTTTACCGCAGATGTAAGCAGATAAACGCAGATGAAGAGAAGATTTAAGGATGTTGGTTTTTGCTGATTCCTAAACCGGGTTGGTTGTTGGGTTGCAGACAACCATTTTGAATTATAGCACCAGTGAAGGGGTCATCTATCAAGTTGAGGTGGCTGTCTAAATCCAGGTGATCGGCGAGGGGGGAGAGATGGGAGAGGGCAGTATTGGCGAGGGAACTATCGGAATAGCAGCCGAACATGACTTGTAAATTATGCGATCGCGCTGTGTGAATCATCCGAATCGCTTCAGTTAAACCGCCAGATTTCATCAACTTGATATTGATTCCATCTACTTTATTAGCTAAGTCGGCAATGTCGCGACTGGTAAAACAGCTTTCATCAACGAAAATCGGTAAAGGGGTTTTCTCTCTCAGATTTAATAAATTTTCTTCTTGTCCTGTTGGCAAAGGCTGTTCTACATAAACCACATCATTTTCAGCTAGCCAATGACACATTTTCACTGCATCTTCCAAACTCCAACCGCCATTGGCATCGACGCTAATTTTGGCAGATGGTACTTCTTCTCTTACCGCCGCAAACATGGCTTGGTCTGCTGCAATTCCTTGAGGACTACCGAGTTTTACTTTGAAGACTTTGGCATCGATTAAGTTTACCCAATTTCTGACTCGTTGTTTTGCACCTTCGGGGGTGTTGATGCCAACGGTTACGGAGATCGGGATAATGCGATCGCGATCTAATCCCCACATTTTCCAAAGCGGTAATCCGGCTTTTTTTCCCAACCAATCATGTAACGCTACATCGATTGCTGCACGGGCAGCTGATGGTATGTTTGATTTAATCAAATATTCTTCGATTTGCTGTCGATCGAAGGGAGTAAATTTTTCGATATCTAGCGAAACTTGCTGTAACGATTGTTGAATAGAATCAGTAGTTTGTCTTTGTTCGCCAATGGAAAAAGGCGAAGCTTCTCCCCATCCAATTATTCCTTCCTCTTCTATTTCTACTAAAACATTTGTCGTTTGGGCAGTAGTACCGCGACTGATGGTTAAGGGGAAACGTTTGTTAACGGTGAAAGTTTTAATTCGGATTTGCATTAAGGGGTGGTGGGTAGTGGGTAGTGGGTAGTGGTTAATTATGATTTTTGGGTTTTTGTTTGACAGCGTTATCCAGGTATTTTAAGTAAGCATTTAGTTTGGGTGATAAATCATCAATAATTGGTTTCAGCTTTTTTACCTGTTCCGCTGTCAATATCTGGCGCGTGTAAGCTCGTCTTAACCAATTCCTTGTTTCATTCAAAGAACCTCTGGCAATTCTGACAAAACGCCGATTATCTTGATAATTATACCTACCTTTTCCTTCTGCTATATTGGCAGAAATACTATCGGCTGCCCGAACAATTTGTTTACCCATCGTCTCTTTAGCAAAGAGATCCCATTCGATCGCAATATACCAAATTTCATCAGCTAGCTTCTCGGCTAATTGGTAGACTTCTAATTTCTCGAAATCAGGTCTTTCCATATTTTACCCCTTGTTGTTTTCTCCCAGCCCCACTCCCCACTCCCCACTCCCCACTCCCCATTTAAGGAAATTTGAATTCCCATTGGCGTAAGTTATTTAAACCGGAAGCGCAGGTGAGGTCATATTGTAAAGGAGTGATTGTGATGTAATTGTCGCGAATCGCTTTTACATCGGTGGGAATATCTGATGGCAAAAAAGGATGGGGAGTTGGTTCTAATTCTTCCTTTAATTCGCCGGTTAACCAATAGTAAGTTTTGCCTCGCGGATCGACTCGTTTTTCAAATACGTCGAAATAGCGACGCACTCCTTGGCGGGTGATGGTAACTCCTGCTAGAGCATCCCAGTCAACTGGCGGTACGTTCACGTTTAACAACATCAACTGGGGTAAAGGGTGTTGCGCCAAATGCTCCAGCAGTACGCAAGCAAACTTGGCGGCTGGTGCAAAATTGCGATAAGTGAAACTGGTCAAACTCAAGGCAATAGCGGGAATACCTTCAATCACTCCTTCCATCGCTGCCGAAACCGTACCCGAATACAGGATATCCGTGCCTAAATTCGATCCTTGGTTGATACCGGAAAGCACGTAATCTGGGGGACTATCCAGTAGCGCCCATAAGCCCAACTTTACGCAATCAGAAGGAGTTCCCGAACAAGCCCAAGCTTTTACTGAAGGGTGGAACATCGATTCTACTACTTCTGCGCGGATGGGGTCGTGAAGAGTTAAACCATGTCCGGTTGCCGATCGCTCTCGATCCGGACATACTACGCTCACATCATGTCCTGCCTCTGCCAAGGCGTTGGCTAAGGCGCGAATCCCAGGTGAAAAAATCCCGTCGTCGTTACTAACTAATAATTTCATCAATATTTTCAATTATCTCCCATTTGATTGTGAGAGATCCTGGGTAATGGATCAAGCCATCAGAGGGAGATGGGGGGATGGGGAGAAGTAAAAAATAAAAAGTCAAAATAAACTTCTTTTAACTTCATCCTTCATGCTTCATCCTGTTCATCCTTAAATCCTGAAAATCCCGATCCAGACTTCATCCTTTCTCAATTTAACTATTCGAGGGGGTTTCGGGGAGCTATAAGTCCCAAGCTGTAATCTTCGATTCAGCGTTGGGATAGATGGACTCCCCCAAGCTGATTTGATCTGGTCAATCCCGGTAAAATCAGCAACAGATGTAGGTTTATAGACCAGTAATTTTGTTTTAGAATTACCTTCATGACTCTCATTATGAACTACTGCTACCGAATTTATCCCGATGTCAACCAAGAGCAGACAATGCTGCATTGGCTGGAAATTTCCCGCAAGGTGTACAACTACGCTTTGCGAGAAATCAAAGATTGGGTCAATTCGCGTAAATGTAGTTTGGACTATTGTTCGTTAGAGAAGGAATACATCATTCCTGCCGACAAACCATTTCCTACCTACTACGCTCAACAAAACGCACTTCCCAAAGCCAAGAAAGAGTTCCCATTGTTGGGCGAAGCCCCGTCTCAAGTCTTGCAAACTACCATCCGGAGATTGCACGACGCTTGGAATTATTTCCAACAGAGGGGGTTTGGCTTTCCACGCTTCAAGAAGTTTGGACAAATGAAGTCCATGCTGTTTCCTCAGTTCAAGACCAATCCGATGACTGGGTGGCAAATTAGCCTGCCTAAGATAGGGAAAATACCCATCAATTTGCATCGACCTATCCCAGAGGGTTTTGTGGTCAAGCAAGCACGGGTATTGAGGAAAGCGGATAGATGGGAAGTAGTAGCCACAATAGAGTCTGATGTATCGATACCAGAAGCCCAGCCTCATGGAGATGCACTGGGTATCGATTTGGGATTGGAAAAATTCTTGACAACTTCGGATAGAGAGTTTATTGCTAGACCCCGATTCCTGACATCCTTGTCCCGCGAGTTGGAATTACTGCAACGCAAGTATGCCAGAACGAAGAAGGGTTCATCAAACCGCGAAAAGGCTCGTATTAAGGTTGCTAAATTCCACAACCACATCGCCAGTGTTCGGAAGGATTGGCAGTTCAAACTGGCTAATCATCTGTGTACCAAAGAAGGTATCGGGATGGTGTTTGTTGAGGATTTGAACTTGAAGGCAATGTCGAGAGGAATGTTGAGAAAACATACCCTTGATGCTGCCTTTGGGCAGTTTCTCAACCTGCTGGAATGGATGGCAAAGAAACATCAAGTCTACTTTACCCGTGTCAATCCAGACGGAACCTCTCAAACCTGCCCTAAGTGCAACACGCATACGGGTAAGAAGGAACTTTCTGAGCGAATACACCATTGTGGTGAGTGTGGATACAAAACAGATAGAGATCACGCAGCATCAGAAGTAATCAGGTTACGTGGTCTAAAACTGAGTACCGTGGGACTCACGGGAATAGAAAACGCCTATGCAGTCGGTCTGCCGGGGGCTGATGAAAATCGGTCTAGGTCAGAGGCGAAATCTCCCAAGAGAAAAACTAGGAATGCCCAAAAGTGATTTTGGGAAGCCTACACCGAATCAAAGATTGGGGTGTAGGAGGATGTCACAATGGAATGGCCGTTCCAAAATATTAGTATGACCAATCAGACGATCGATCTAGAGGCACAACTGACAGCACTGAAACAAGATGGGCAGAAAGCGATCGCATCTGCCCAAACATTGCCTCTTTTAGAAGAACTAAGAGTATCTTATCTGGGGAAGAAGGGTCAACTGTCCCAGATTTTGGGCGGTTTGGGTAAATTGTCCCCAGATGAACGTCCTCGGATTGGCGCATTAGCAAATGAAGTTAAGGAAACGCTGCAAACAGCCCTGGAAAACCAGCGCAAAGCTTTACAAGCTGCGGAAATTGAAGCCCGTTTAACCGCAGAAACTCTCGATGTCACCATGCCTGCGGTGTACCGACCCCAAGGACGAGTGCATCCGTTGAACAGTACGATCGATCGGGCGATGGATATCTTCGTTGGTTTGGGATATACGATCGCCACTGGCCCGGAAATGGAAACCGACTACTATAATTTTGAAGCGCTGAATTTCCTGCCAGACCACCCAGCCCGCGATATGCAGGACACCATCTACCTGCCAGATGGTAACTTACTGCGAACCCACACTTCCAACATTCAAATTCACTACATGGAAGAAAATGACCCGCCTTTGCGGATACTTGCACCAGGGCGGTGTTATCGACGGGATACGGTAGATGCTACCCACGCCGCAGTGTTCCATCAAATTGAGTTTTTCGCCGTTGATGAAAATCTCACTTTTACGGATTTAAAAGGTACGATTAAAACCTTTTTGCAGCAAATGTTCGGCGAAGAAATGCCGATTCGTTTTCGCGCCAGTTATTTCCCCTTCACCGAACCTTCCGCAGAAGTTGATATGCAGTGGAAAGGCAAATGGCTGGAAATCATGGGTTGCGGCATGATCGATCCTAACGTGCTCAAATCTGTGGGTTATGACCCGGAAGTTTACACAGGGTTTGCTGCTGGCTTTGGCGTAGAACGAGTCGCAATGGTACTGCATCAAATCGATGATATTCGCCGTTTATACAGTAGCGATTTGCGCTTTTTGCGGCAGTTTTAAATTGTCATTGGTCAATAGTCATTGGTCAATAGTCATTAGAGATCCAAATGGCTGTTGACTAATGCTTTTAAGAAGTCAGAATAGAGAATCTATGATTCAGAATCCTATGTTTTGACTCCTGACTTCTAACTCCTGACTCCTAAACTAATGACCAGTTGCTATTTCCAGATAATAGATTTGCTGCATCTTGAACTGGTAAGGGATGACTGAATAGATAACCCTGCATTTCGTGACATTGAACTGCTTTGAGATATTCTAGTTGTTCGATAGTTTCCACTCCCTCAGCTACCACGCTTAAATTCAAACCCCGCCCTAAAGCAATAATCGTATTAATAATGGCGGCGTCTGAGGAATCTACTGTTAAATCCTGCACGAAAGACCGATCGATTTTGAGGGTGTGCAAAGGAAAATTTTTCAAGTAATTGAGGGAAGAATAACCAGTACCGAAATCATCTAAAGTGATATGACATCCCATTTCTACCAAACGTTTAAGCATTGATTTAGTAAAGTCAGGATTTTGCATCATAGCGGTTTCGGTAATTTCTAATTCCAAAAATTCAGGGGCTAATTCTGTTTCTGCCAAAATTTGGGCTACCGAATCTACAAAACTGGGTTGTTGTAATTGCCTTACGGAAAGGTTAACTGCGATTCTGATCGGTGGTAATCCAACATTTTGCCAAGCTTTATTTTGTTCGCAAACTGTTCGTAAAACCCAATTACCCAAGGATACAATTAATCCAGTTTCTTCAGCTAAGGGAATAAATGTTTTAGGGGGAATTTCTCCTTTTTGGGGATGATGCCAACGTAACAAAGCTTCCATTCTGGTAATCTTCCTAGTGAGAAAATTCACTTGTGGTTGATAATAAACGACAAATTCTTGGTTTTCGATAGCTTGGTGTAAATAGTTTTCTAATTCTAATAGTTCGGAAGCTTGAGAATTCATAGCAGGAGCATAAATTTGGTAATTATTTCTGCCTTCTGCTTTAGCGCGATATAGGGCAGCATCGGCATTTTTTAAGAGGGTTTCTCCGTCTTCACCGTGTTGGGGATAAACGGCTATGCCAATGCTGCTAGTGATATAAAGTTGATGCCCTTCTAAATTAAAAGCTGGCTTTAAAACTTCGATAATTCGTTGGGCTATTTTGGTGGCATCTTCTATACAATTAATCTCTGGGAGTAGTAGGGTAAATTCATCGCCTCCCCAACGAGCAATGGTATCATTAGATCGCAGACAGGCTTTTAATCTTTGGGTGGCATATTGTAATAGTTTATCGCCTACTGCATGACCTAATGTGTCGTTAATGGTTTTGAATCGATCTAAGTCTAAAAACATTACTGCCATGCGATTTCGGCATTGTTGGGCGTTGTCTAAGGCAGAGGAAAGACGATAGTTTAGTAAGGTGCGATTGGGTAAGCCGGTGAGTAAGTCATGAAATGCTTGATATCTGATGGTTGCTTCTGCCATTTGCCGCTTTAATGCACCGCCGATGCTAGCAGCCATTGCGGTTAAAATTGATTCTTCACCAATAGACCATTGGCGTTGCTGACAACGATCTTCAAAAGCAATGTTACCCCAAAATTTATCATCGACAAAAATCGGTACGATTAGTTGAGAAAGGGGCGATTGAGAAGTGGGAATATGGCATTCTAAACAAGCGGTGGTGGGAAAGCGATAACATGATAGTTTGTCGAAATTTGGTTGAAAATTATGATGGTTTTTATTGGCTATAATTGTTTCTGTTTCTTCGGTTAAAGATAAAATTATTTTATCTTTATTGATTGTTTGGTTGCGGTTTTCAGTTTCCCAGGTGCGTAGCCATTCAAATCGAATACTTTTGGGAGGTTCACCAGTTTCGACTTCGGGATGTTGTTCTTCTATATAAATGCGATCGACACCTGTAACTAACCCCAAAACGTTGAGTGCATCGTTCATGGCGGTGGCGTAGTCCGTGTTAGTTAATAAATATGTCATGGCACTAGCGATCCCTTCTAGTAATCTGTCTCTGTTGTGCAGTTCTGCTTCGGCTTTTTTGCGTTGGGAAATATCTACTACCGTGCCTTCATAACCTAATAATTCACCGCGATCGTTTCTGATGGCACGGGCGCTTTCGGAAATCCAGATTATTTTGCCGTCTTTGCGATAAACTTGGGACTCGAAGCCCCAAATAGTATCATTTTCTTGTAGAATTTGTTTGAATTGGGCGCGGCGGTTCGGATCTACGTATAGTTGATATTTGATATCGGTGATGGTGGCAATCAATTCTTCTGGTGAATCGTATCCGTAAATACGCGCCAACATGGGGTTAACCGTGATATATCTCCCATCAGGGGTGGTTTGAAAGATTCCTTCTACGGCATTTTCAAAAATGCTGCGATATTTCTGTTCGATTTGCTGGAGTGTTTCTTCTGCTTGTTTGCGTTTGCTAATGTTGCGGGAGTTAGCAACTATTCCTTTGATGCTGGGATTTTCTAGTAGGTTGCTGCTCACTGATTCTAAGTAAATCCAATGTCCTTTGGCGTGTTTTACTCGATATTCGATGGTGACTGTTAAAAGGGGATTTTGGCTGGCTGATGTAAAAGCACTTTTTACTGAGGTGACATCTTCTGGGTGAATGTATTCAAAGGCGTTTCGATCGATGATTTCTTCTGGTTTGTAACCTAAAATTCTGGTGACGGAGGGGCTGATGTAGCCGATCGTGCCGTCTGGATCGAGAATGGTGATGATGTCGGATGAGTTCTGTACTAGGGACCGGAAACGTTGTTCGCTTTGGCGTTGTGCTTCTGCGGTGGCGGCTTCGATTTGCAAATGCCGATCGACTAATGATGTGACTCTGGGTAATGCTAAAAGTGCTAAGTTGGCAATGGCGATCGCAATTACTAATAAAGGTGGGCTGATGCTGTAATAGATTTGGTAATTGTGCGGTTGCAAACTGATGGCTGTTGTTGCTATGTATTGGATCGAGTAAATTCCCAGCCCGATCGCGATCGCACCACCTGTCCACCATAATTTCCGTGTGGAGTTAGTCATATTTCGTACTCTAAAACCTAAATCGATCGCTATGTAAGCGAGAATGATGGAAGTTAATATCGAAAAGACAACCAGGCGGACATCGTAGGCTGCCATCATAGGTGTGTTTTTATACTTTTGTTTTCCGAACTTTCCAATTTATCTTAAAGAAGTGTTATCCTTCCGCAGCAAATGACACAAAAAAGGCTGAAGGCTGAAGGATGAAGGATGAAGTAAAAAGAATTTAATTTTGAATTTTGAATTTTGAATTTTGAATTCTCCACCATCCCCCCACCTCCCTATCCTCTCACTGACGCCGATCGCAGTTATCGCAGTGTCCGCAATTCATGTTTTCGGCTTCTTCTGCAAAACCAAAGGCGCGTAATAAAAATTGCCAGCGACACTGGCGCGTTTGTAAGTAGCGGCGCATTTCCTTTACGGCGTCGAATTGGGAGGAATGGTGGCTGGCTGATTTTCCGTTAATTTGATAGTGGAAGGGGTCTTGCCATTCTAGCTGACCGTTGCTGTGGAGTAAGGATAAGGCGATCGCACTTTCGGGAAACTTACGCGCTAGAGCATTTACATCTCCTGTGGGGGGTAGTTGGCGAACGAGTTTTTGTGCTTTTTGTTGTTGCGATCGCAATTTGTCTTCAAAAAACTTCTGCCGTTGCTTATCCTGACTATCTAACCAACCAGTCGGTTCGCTCATTAATAATAAAGCATCAGAGGGTTTACCATCTCTTCCCGCCCGTCCAATTTCCTGCACGTATTCCGATAATAATAAGGTAGGATGAAAATGGATTACCCAACGCACATCCGGTTTATTTATCCCCATTCCAAAAGCAGATGTACAAATCACAAAAGGGATTTTCCCAGAAATCCAATCTGCTTCCATCATGCGACGTTCTTGGGGACTTAATCCAGCATGATAAGCTGCGGTTGCATAACCTTTTTCTCTTAACCATTCGGCTAAATTTTCCCCATCCCGCCGACTGCGAACGTAAATTAAGCCTGCTTGTTGGGGTCTAGCTTGAATAAATTTTAATAATTGTTGTTGTCTTCCCCTTGGTGTCCAAGCAATTTTAACTTTTAAGTGCAAGTTCGATCGATAAGGGTTGAGGCGAAAAACTGTTGGCTTTTGTAATTGTAATACTTGTTGAATTGTTTGTTGGGCTGAGGGATCGGCGGTGGCGGTGAAAGCTGCGATCGCAATTTTACTTCCCGATGGTTTAGACTTCAGCAAAGCCGATCGTACCGTTCCCAATCTGCGATAAGCTGGTCTAAAAGTCTCTCCCCACTGTACCAAACAATGCGCCTCATCCAAGATCAACCCATTAATTTTTATTTGCGGTTGAGATAAACGTTCCCAAACTACAGGACTTAGTAAAGTTTCCGGAGATACGTACAGCAACCGTAACTTTTCTTGTTCCAACAACTGAAGCGTTCGTTTGCGTTCTGGAGATGGTAATTCGCTATGTAAAAGCGCCGCTGGTAATTTTCGCTGACGTAATTCTTCCACCTGATTTTCCATCAACGCCACCAGCGGCGAAATTACCAAAGTTAACCCATTTTGTAATAATGCTGGCAATTGAAAACAAATCGACTTTCCCCCACCCGTCGGCATCACGATCATCGCATCTTTTTGTTCTAACAAAGTGCGAATAATTTCTCCTTGGGGCGGACGAAAATCATCATATCCCCAAATTTTTTGGAAAGCGGCGCGAACATCGCGCCAAGATGCGGGTTGAGGATCGGTCATTGAGGATTGAGAGTTTAGATTTTAAATTATTTTACGACAATTTAAAATCTAAACTAATTAAATTTAGCGATTAGTCGATGAGGAAATTTGCCTCAATGTATTATTCTGCCAGATATAGTATTTAGTGGAAATCCGGCGTGCGTATTCTGGAGATAACTGGGCAATTTCCTCTGGCGGATTAACCACCAACAACCGACTATTTAGCTGATGCTTCACGCCAAGCGAAGCAGTAATGCCCGTCATGTAAACTCTACCAGTTTTGGCATCGACGATCGCAACTTGCTGACATTCCGTACCGCAACCCCAAGTTACCACCGTATATTGTCCGGCAAAATTCGGCCCGCGCCTAGCCCCATTAGTTAAAACAGTGCGAAATCTCCGCGCCTGGGGGCTGTTCAGGTTAACAGCTGCTGGTCTCCCATTATACCTCTGCGTAACCCGATACTGGGCAAAACTTGGTGCGGCGATGCTTTGACTCGGTAAGGCGGTTAATGCGATACCAGTAATTAGTGGAAGTGCCAGAAAAGTTCTGTAAAGCTGTCTCATAGTTTCTAGTCTGTAAATTTAGGTACTTGAACGTTACAATATCTAAAATAGAATCCGTGTTTTCCTGTTTGACATCAGGATTATTTCTTATAAAGCATTTTTTCCTGGTTATGACGATCGCAGAATTAAAAAATAAGTTTTCCATCAGTACCGACAAATCTAAATTAGATTTAGAAGTAATTCATAATTTCCTCAGCAATTCCTATTGGGCTGAAAATATCCCTTTAGCAGTCGTTCAAAAATGTATCGATAACTCTTTTTGTTTTGGAGTGTATGAGGGAGAAAAGCAAATTGGTTTTGCCAGAGTAATTACAGATTATTCCACTTTTGCTTATTTTTCTGATGTGTTTATTTTAGAAGACTATCGCGGTTTAGGTTTGGGTACGTGGTTGATAGAAACGATTATGGCACATCCAGAATTACAAGGTTTGCGGCGATGGATGCTAGCCACGAAAGATGCTCATCGACTTTATCAGCAATTTGGCTTTCAAGAGTTGAAAAAGCCAGAGTGGTTTATGGAAATTTGTAGAGCGGATGTTTATAAAAATGCAAATAGTTAATAAACATAGCCAAACTTAAATAAATATGATTATCCCACCAGTTTGGGCGTTTTATCTGTTATTATAGCTTAGTAATTTATTTCTATCTAGGTCTATATAGGCGTGGAATATGATCAATGTTAATTTTAATTTGGTAGGTTTGAGCGGGTTAGCATATTTAATTTGGAGCTTAATATATTTAGCACTGAAAGTTACTCTAATAAACCGGAAATCTAGAAACTGGAGTCACTTCTCTATTATAGTAGAAATATTCCTATCTGTATTAGCAACAACTATGCTGTTATTTGTTGGTACTATTTTAATTACTTATGGCTGGCGTTTCGATCCAATGATGCAATTAGGGCAGCTTTTCCAAACTATATTAGTTATTTACATAAGTGTCAAAGATATACTGATGCTGCTTGGTAGAACTAAATGAATGATATTTGTATCCTCTCAAGCACGTAACATTTATGGTTTCTAAGCAATAATTATTCCATTTTCAATCTTTGTTTTGCTAGTTTTAACAAAACTTTATGTAAAATATCTTCTAATATCTTCTAAAGCTCTGGAAAGATTTTGTGAGTGAATCCAGCCTACGAAGCCACCATAAACCATATTCCCATTAGCATCAGCCAAAAATACGTGATCGACACCTACCGGATTTGTCCACATTCTCACGGAAGTTCGATCTTTAAGTACAAAAAGCTGTCTAGCTTTTTCAAAATCTCTGGGATGAGCAGTAGTTATTCCCGATACACCGTTTAACATCATAATTACTTCTCCCGTAGGGTTAGAACTAGTATTATAGTCAGAAGTAAAATTAGTTGACTCAGTTTTATTTTTAGATGGAGAATCTTTAACTACCTGCTGATTTTTCAGTCCAGCTATTTGTGACAAAGCATTCTCAGCTTGATTTTTGGCATCTTTAGCTTCTGATATGGCAAAACCAACTGCTTTTTGGGCTTCAGTACTGAAGCTTTTTAAGAGGGTATTTGTAGTTTCTAATTTTGTTTGAATATCGGGGATTTCGGATTTTTTACTTTCTAGTTCGGCTTTTACGTTTTTTAACTCTATTTGAGTAGCACTTAACTCTTTTTTAGTTGCTTCTAGATGAGCTTGAAAAGTTTGTTGTTCTGATTTGATAGCTTGTAAATCTGCCTTAGCACTTTGAATTTCCGCTCTCAAATTAGCTTTCCAACTTTCCAGTTCTTTTAAATTTTTTAACTCTGCCTGAAGTTCTTGGCGCGTAATTGCTAATTCTGCGATCGCTCTTTCATATACACCCAATGGGGTTTTCCAATCATCACCAGTTCTCATTATGCTTATCCTTACTAAAATTTTAGGAAAATCTCACCAAAATATATCTAATAATTGTCAGTACTCTCGTTTAACAATGCTTGTTTTATTGAAGGCTTTAGCAGCGTAACATTAGAATCATACGCTTTCAAAGTATCGTACCAAAACTCCGAAATAACTCCATATTTCAGCCAATCATCCACAGCAATTCTTTTCAATATAGGCGCATTTCGCACTAACGCCGCCATTCTAGCCGCATTTAGTTGTAATTGTCCGTAAATTTCCACTATTTTCTCAATAGATGTATTTTCATCTAATTTACTCAATTCGTAGCATTCAGCCAATCGATAAAGATCCATATCAGAAATTTGATTACCAAATTTCCAGTGAATATTCAGCCTGCGTTTGCATTTATCAAATGGCCCAGGCAAAGCATGATCTAAATATCTTTGCAGAATTGTATTGAATTTCTCAAGTTTTCCTTCTAAAACTTCGTCAATTTCCCGAATTAACTTATCGACTAAATAATTTGCATCCGCAAACATTTTATTTTCCAAATTATTAACTTCCAATAAAGCTTTATTGGTACTATCGAAAGCTTCCATTACCACTAGGGAAATTTGGTTAATGCGATTTTCTAAATAAGCATCTGTTTGAGTAATCGTCGATCTTAAATCTGCCAGGGTTTCTTGCCGCACCAAATCGATTTTTTCTAGATTTTGCCTTGCTTTTTCATCGGCCCGATCGAGCAAAGTTTCAATATCAGCTTTCGTTTTATTTTCTAATGCTTCAATTTCCGCTCTAGATTCTTTGATTCTTTTTTCAGCGATATAGTCTAACTTATCAGCTAAAGGGGATAATTTATCATCAAACAATCTCTCTATTTCTTCTCCGCTAGATTTCACAAAATTCTGTGAAACATCATTAGCGGCTCGTTCCAAATTTCTTACCAAACCACCAAATATCCATCCCAACATTTTTCCCTATCCTTTTACCGATAAAGCTGTGGTGCATATTAATCTAAGATTTTACCTTTTTTGCCTATAAATTAGTTTAAATTTTAACTACAACTCAATAAATAATATGAAGATAAGTAAAGTGCGATCGCACTCTCAAGGATAATTATTAGGATTATCAGCTATCAAATTTTCAGACTGAGCAATATTAATTAAACGAACATCAGCCGTCACAAAAATTAATTGGGTATTTGGCATTTGAGCAAAATTAGATTGTAGCTGTAACGCTGATGCTAATTGGATAGCATCATAAGCGCGTAGAGGATATTTAATAACCAGTTCTCCTGCTTTTTCTAATAGCACTTGGTCAACTTCGATAATTTGATACTGGTTATTGAAATCCTGGCGTAGGTCTTGCAAAATTAAGTCGAAATCATCAGCTGCGATACTCCCTTCTCTTTGACGACGAGCTAAAGCGCTGAGAATTTCTACCCAAGTTATCTGAGCAATCACCAAGTCATTTCCCGTAGCAGGATCGGTGATAGATTTAATCCAATCGCTACCCGTTTCAGCAACATAGCGTTTCACCAAAGCACTGGTATCGAGAAAATACAGCGGATTCGGGGTTTATGAGGTACAATAGAAGCTAACTTCACAAGGGTTTTAGGCATCACTTTGTACCTCATACATCTCAAAAGTGCTGTAAGTATTTACCACTGACCGCGATCCTCTATGATAGTTTCAGAAAGCGGTTTACCTTCTATTTTGATCAATTTTCTATTCCGATGACGGCGGGATAGTTCCTCGATATCTACTTGACCGCGTTTAGGCGATAAAGTAATTTTTCCTTGGTTAGCTAAACTTTGAATTGTTGTTTCTGACTCATTTTTTGAATCTTCCGAATCAACATCCGGTATCACTTGTAATCTAACTGTTTGACCTTCATTAAAAGAAACCGGATTCAAAGGACGTAAAACGCCGTTTTCATAAACGGCAACCATAATTTCAGACATAATGTTGTGCTTGAATGCTTAAAACCATTTTATCATCTCAAATTATCTAGACACCCCACAAAAAATCTCTAACCACATCTGTGTTCATCTGTGTTCATCTGTGGACATCTGTGGTAAAAAAAAGCTTTCAAGCTTACTTTTTCCCCTTAAAAAAAACCGGGTTTCTCACAGAAACCCGGTTTCTTAATTAAACTCCCTTCATCCCCGCAGCAGAAGCGTTTTCCTCTTCCTTTTGTCCTTCCTTATTCTGCAACCAAGCATAGAGACGATTCAAAGCATTCACGTAAGCTTGTGCAGAAGCAACAATAATATCCGTGTTAGCAGCATGACCAGAAAAAATGCGCTCTCCATGCCGCAAACGAATAGTAACTTCCCCAATCGCATCAATGCCAGCAGTGACAGATTGCACGGAAAATTCAATTAACTGATTCGGCACATTTACTACTCGGTTAATTGCCTTATAAACCGCATCAACTGGGCCGGTGCCGATCGCAGCATCCATCAATTCTTGACCTTCTGGAGTGCGAATCGTGACGGTTGCTGTCGGACGAGCATTACTACCGCAGGAAACCTGCACCAATTCTACGCGGAAAAGATCGGGAGCTTGTTGAGTTTCGTCATTAACGATTGCTTCCAAATCCCAATCGGTGATTTCTTTTTTCTTGTCTGCAACTTCTTTAAATTTAACAAATGCCTTGTTCAAATCGCTCTCTGAAAGTTCAAATCCTAACTCTTTCAAGCGAGTTCCGAAGGCATGGCGACCGGAATGTTTTCCTAACACGATTTGATTGTCTGTTAAACCAATCAATTGTGCATCCATAATTTCATAGGTGAGCTTATTTTTCAGCACGCCATCTTGGTGAATGCCAGATTCGTGTGCAAAAGCATTTGCTCCCACAATTGCTTTATTCGGTTGTACTAACATTCCCGTTAAGTTGGAAACTAAACGAGATGTTTTGTAAATTTGGCGAGTATCAATATTAGTTAATGGTTCTTCTGATTCGGGGGAACGACCTAAAAATGGATTGTAATATTGTCGCCGGACGTGGAGTGCCATCACTAATTCTTCTAAGGAAGCATTGCCAGCACGTTCTCCGATGCCGTTAATGGTGCATTCTAACTGTCGTGCGCCATTTTTTACTGCTTCTAAGAAGTTAGCTACTGCTAATCCTAAATCGTTATGACCGTGAACGGAAATAATTGCTTTGTCGATGTTGGGAACGTTTTCTTTAATGCCGCGAATTAAGTCGCCAAATTCGGTAGGCGTGATGTAACCGACTGTGTCGGGTATATTGACGGTGGTTGCACCAGCTGCGATCGCTTTTTCGAGCATCAAGTAAAGGAATTCGGGATCGCTACGTCCGGCATCTTCCGGGGAAAATTCTACATCATCCACGAAGGATTTAGCATAAGCTACCATTTCTTCTGCGATCGCCAACACCTCTTCCCTAGTTTTCCGCAACTTGTACTTCAGGTGAATATCAGAAGTGGCGATAAATGTATGAATGCGTGGATGTGCCGCAGGTTTGAGCGCTTCTGCTGCGGTTTGGATATCCTGACGGGTAGCTCTTGCCAAACCACAAATAATTGGCCCATTTTCTACCCCCACCACCTGAGCAATTTTTTGTACCGCTTCAAAATCCCCTGGACTGGCGAATGGAAAACCACCCTCAATTACATCTACTCCCAATCGCGCCAACTGGCGAGCAATTGTGACTTTTTCATCAACATTCAAACTAGCTCCCGGAGACTGTTCTCCATCCCGGAGTGTCGTATCGAAAATAATTATTTTTTCTGGTTTAGTTGGATTTTTCATAATTACCAAAAAATGTCCTCTTCTTGTTGAACAACTAATTAATCCCTACCAAGTGAGATACCAAAATGGTAACTGACAAGGCAATAGATAAATGCCACCTTGAATTCAGGATTTTTTTCACCTATAACTCATCAGCCTTTTTTAAATTTTTTTTGTTTGCATTTGGTATAGTTTTTCAGCTTATACGCATTTAATTTACTTATTTTTATTATTGAGGAAACCCCGCCTATTTTTATTTTATATTCGACATTTCATCATCAGCTTAAATATGTAAATTAAGTGCGTTGCAGCTTCATACTATATTCTGTCTTTTCAGTTACCTTTTTTTAGAAATATAGGTCTCACTTAATAGTCAATTTTTTCAATGTGTTCGCGAATATCATTTAAATCGATATATCGATCGGTGGCGTTCCGTAACTCTCTAGCGATCATTCCTTCTGTCGAGACTACTGTAATATGGGTATTTTTAGAACGTAATAATTCAATAGCTCTTTCAAAATCTCCATCGCCACTGAATAGCACCACTTTGTCATATTGATCTACGGTGTTAAACATATCAACAACGATTTCGATATCCAAATTAGCTTTTTGAGAATATCGACCGGAGTTATCATCGTAGTACTCTTTTAGTATTTTAGTACGCACCGTATAACCCAGACTAATCAAAGCATCTCGGAATCCTCGCTGGTCTTGGGGGTCTTTTAATCCGGTATACCAAAAAGCGTTGACCAGCATCGTATCTGGTTCGCTTGTAAAATGTTGTAACACCCGACGCGGATCGAAAAACCAACCATTTTTTTGTTGCGCGTAGAACATATTGTTGCCGTCTACAAAAATAGAAAGACGGTTCATTGAGTAAGCCATAGAAACTTAGACCTAAAAGTAGTAGAAAAGAATTTTATTGGAATACTCAATTATAGCAATTCTGCTTTAACAAAGTTAATAACTAGTAATTTAATTGATTATCAATTTTTTTTGTTTAACTTGCCTAAGCTGTGAAACTGTCTATTTTATTGAGTTTCCATAAGAATAGTTTGATAGGGTTGACCCTAAGGTAATCGTTCTTTTTTAAACTTTACCTTCAAACTGACTTACTTGAAGGTTAGTTAAGCACAAGTTTGTTTAGTTTCCTCCTTTAGGCATATTTACGTAAAGTCATCTCTCTCTAGGCTAGCTTTTATAAGGTTTATTGACATTCAGGTTGCTTTAAACGCTACTAGTTGGGGCATTTTAGTCTTTCCCAAGGCACTACTTGACATAAATGACAAATTGGTAATCAATTTGCTTGAATGGTAGGTAATGCCAAAAGTAGAGTTTGCCATATAGGGTTTTATTAAAGCAGTTTCTTAGCTTTCCGTACAGATCTCCGATCGTGGTTGCGCTGTTAGAGAGTTGATTCGGGAAGGGTGAGGTCTTGGCAAGCCGCCCGTCGAACCGATCCCACCGCAGCAAACAACTGATTTGAGAGACCGATCGCTAACCAAATACGCACGATATAGTGTAAATGGAGAATCGGCAAGTACGAGTTAACAATTAGTCAGATTAAGACAGAAAGTGTATGTGGGTCAAGCCAAGGTGGTAGGATAGTCCCGTTGCAATAAATTTAAGTTTTAGTATCGAACTTAAGGCAGGCATTTTTCAGTTCGTAGTATATCCATAGCTAGCATTGATAAATAAGTTCAGGATAAAAATTGGTTATACTTGGCTTCGTGATAACTTTTGTATAGTTCTGACTAGTTTAGTAGGGAAAAACTTTACAGCTTTGTTCGTTAATATAACAAATCTTCCAACCAAACCAGTACATCGCATAAATTAGCTATATGTATAGTGCTTCGATCGGTCATAGTGGTAATAGACGATCGTTTTATTTAACTTCCGACCGAAATTAAAGACGGATTTTACCTACCTGACTTAAGTAGCGCTGAAAAAAAGTTCGTCTTGAGTGCAGCAGATCCGGATTTACCTGTGATGTCAAGCCTGCAATCTAAAATTTATCGATCGTTCTCAAGCAAACAGTTCGATATATCTCACTTAGGTGGATGTGAATACAACTTATCCAGACATACACTTAAGTGCTTAATTGAAGTTCCGAGGCAGCATATGACAAATGAAAGTTCTTTGCCCCCAACAAATCGACAAAGTTCTGCCAAAACTCAGTTAACCAAAACCACCTTAACGGCATCCGCACGCCAGTCTTCTCGTCTGAAAAGTCTCACTCACGTACTGACGGGGGCTTGGGCATTGCTAGCAGCAATTGCTACCAGTGCTAACTTGGGTCTAGTACAAAACATAGAAAATAAAGTACAAACCTTGTTTTTTGAATTAAGAGGCCCGGTTAGCCCCCCCGATGACGTCGTAATCTTGGCAATGGATGACGAGTCTCTAATGCAAGGTCGAGAAATATATTTAACCGATCCCAAAAAGTTTGCTTATTTAGAACCTCTCAAACAATGGCCTTGGAAAAGGTCTGCTTATGCTCTAGCGATCGATCGACTGATGAAAGCCGGCGCGCGTTCTGTAGCGCTTGATGTTTTATTCGATACACCAAGTCGCTATGGAACGGCAGACGATCGGCAATTGCAACAAGTACTGGAACGTTACGCAGGGCGCGTTACTTTAGCTGCTTCTTATGAAAATACCCAAACACGCCAAGGTATCAGCACTCAATTAATATTACCCCAAGCCCAATTTTGGACGAAACCCATATCTATAGGCTCGGTTAATTATCCCCTAGAAATGGATGGTCGGATTCGTCGATTTGCCACCGAATATAATAAACGATTAGCCGAAGAATACCAGGATCAACTGAAAAATTTTGACCCCCTCAAACTAAAAATATCCTCATTTGATTTTGATAAAGCAACTTTACAAGCAGCTAACCTAACTTATCCCCAACCTAAAGGCGATCGGCTTTACTTTTACGGCCCTAATAAAACCTTTACTCATATTCCCTTTTGGTATGTATTAGATTCTGATAACTGGAATACTTTTAAAGAACAATTCAAAAATAAAATAGTTTTAATTGGCCCGACAGCAAACGAACTAAAAGATTTCCATAAAGTTCCGTTTTCAGAAAGCTGGCTATATCCCGATCCCATGTCAGGGGTAGAAATTCATGCTAGCGCGATCGCTACTTTAATGCAGGGGCGCGCGATCGGTCAAGCAATTTCCCATCCAGCATTACGTGGCTTGTTCGTCTTTGTCGGCTTGTTAGCCACGGGATTCTTCGTCAGCCAAAGAAAGCAAGCATTAACTAGATTTAGCTGGTCGATCGGCATCCTTTTAGCGTGGGGAAGCATTAGCTATTTCATTTTCATTTACGGTCAGCTAATCTTACCCACCGCCGTCCCCATAGTTGCGATCGCCCTTGGCGGAGTCTCTTACTTAACCTCTGGAATCGCCACTCAACAGCTTAAAAAAGTTGAATTACGCCAAATATTAAAGCAATATGCAACTTCACCCATCGTACAAAAAATTATCAGTCAACACGATGAACTACAAGACTTAATACCAGCAGAAGAAATTAACCAAGCCAATAAAATAATCGGAAATCGCTATCAAATTATCAAAGTTTTAGGTTCCGGAGGATTTGGCGAAACCTATATAGCCCAGGATGGCCAACGCCCAGGAAAACCACTGTGCGTCGTCAAGCAGCTTAAACCAGCTACTAATAATCCCAAACACTTAGAACTTGCCAGACGCTTATTCCCGCGTGAAGCAGAAGCACTGGAAAAGCTAGGTCAACACAGTCAAATCCCTCAGTTACTTGCCTACTTTGAAGAAGAAGAAGAATTTTATTTAGTTCAGGAATATATTGATGGACATCCTTTAGAACAAGAATTAGTTTCTGGTAAAAAGCTTTCCGAAAATGAAGTTAAAGGCATTTTAATCGAACTATTGGAAATATTAGAATTCGTCCACAGTTACGGCGTAATACACCGCGACATTAAACCTAACAATATTATCCGAAGACATTCAGACAACAAACTCGTACTCATTGACTTTGGTGCAGTAAAAGAAGTGACATCACAATTACTTGATACCGATAATCTTAGCCGCTTCACAGTAGGAATTGGAACGCAAGGTTACGCCCCACCAGAACAATGTGCAGGTCGTCCGCGACCAAATAGCGATATTTACGCAGTAGGAATAACCGCAATCAAAGGTCTTACGGGATTATCACCCAATCAATTGCAGCAAGACATCAGAACTGGAGAAATTCTCTGGACTCATAAAGCAGAAATTAAACCGGAATTTGCAGCTATTATTAGCAAAATGGTACGGTATGATTTTTCTCAGCGCTATCAAACAGCAACAGAAGTTAAAGAAGATATTTTAACATTTGAAACAACTTCTCAGTCTTCTTTCACCTTGATAGATAAACCTATAGATATTTTAGCCTCCGAAGAATTAGAAGATTTAGAAGCTGACACTAAACCTTGGCTAGAGAAATCCGAGACTCTTTATACGCTTGAAAAAACACAAGATTTGTAAGTAAAAACTTACAGCGCTTTCCAGGTAAAGGTGGTAAATAGAAACCCGGTTTCTTGAAGAAACCGGGCTTTTATTCCGTACTTCATGTAACTGGAATCTGCTGTATTAATAGAACATTTTTAATTCAACCAAAACCATTATTTTGTAAGTAAATTTTCTGCTAATAGCTATTCACAGAAAATTTACTTACAAAACCAAAACTTCCTAGAGTGCTAAGCCTCTGAACCCGGAGGGCCGTTACCACCGCCTTGGTTGGGATTGCCTTCGGGACCCGGAGGGCCGTTACCACCGCCTTGGTTGGGATTGCCTT
>DATNQN010000054.1 GCA_036703985.1 Leptolyngbyaceae cyanobacterium | reverse complement strand
TATTAATGAAGAAGCTTTAGCTAATGAACTAGCTGCTAAATTCTATCTGGGCTGGGGTAAAGAAAAAGTTGCTCAAGGATATATGCAAGAAGCATACTACTGCTACGCTCGTTGGGGAGCAAAAGCTAAAGTGGTTGACTTGGAACAACGCTATCCAAAATTGCTAGTTCCGATTCTGCATCAGGTGCGATCGCCTTTCACTCCTAATGAAACAATTACAGTTGCTAACACGATCGGGTCATCCCAAACTAGTACGCATCGATCGATCGCTTCGACTAGCAGTGGTGTGTTGAGCGCGCTGGATCTGACTACTATCCTGAAAGCTTCTCAAACTCTCTCTAGTGAAATTGAATTAGAAAAGCTGCTCTGCACGCTGCTGCATATGGCGATCGAAAATGCGGGAGCCGATAAATGTGCCTTATTGCTACACAAAGAAGGCAAGCTCTTAATTGAGGCGATGATGAGTTTGGGACGGGAAGCAAGCCTATTGCGATCGCTTCCTTTGGAAGATTCTCAGGAAGTTCCGATTTCATTAATTAACACTGTCAAACGTACCTTGCAACCGACTGCGATCGCCAATGCGATCGAACATCCTTTGTTACTAGCCGATCCCTACATCATCCGCCAGCAGCCGAAAAGCTTGTTGTGTATGCCAATCCTCCATCAAAGCAAACTCTTAGGCGTGCTTTATTTGGAGAATAAACTGGCTACCGGGGCATTTACCAGCGATCGCGTGGAAGTTCTCCATCTCATCTGCGCTCAAGGTGCGATTTCCCTGGAAAATGCTCGACTCTACCAACAATCGCTAACTTACGGCAAAAAATTGGAACAATCCTTGGAAAAACTGCACTTTAGTGAAGCTCGCTTTCAAAAGCTTTCTGATAATATTCCCGGGATGATTTATCAACTTCGCCTCGCTGCCGACGGTTCTGTTTCCATACCCTACGTCAGTTCTGGGTGCTACCATCTCTACGAAGTAACGGTAGAGGAAATAGTCGGCGGAAAGTATAACCTTCGTTCGATGGAACATCCCGACGATCGCGCCGATATCGAGCGGGAAATGATGCAATCTGCCCAAAACCTCACGCCTTTCCTGCACGAATGGCGAATCGTCGCGAAATCGGGAAAAATCAAATGGGTGCAAGGCAGGGCTCAACCAGAACGGCAAGCCGATGGTTCGATCGTATGGGATGGAATGCTAGTAGAGATTAGCGATCGCAAAGCTGCGGAAGCCGAACGACAGCAAGCCGAAAATGCTCTGCGCCAAAGCGAAGAACGCTATCGCAGTTTAACAGCCGCCACTTCTCAGATCATCTGGATTACGGATGCGGAAGGACGGAATTCCGATATGCCTATGTGGGGTGCTTACACCGGTCAGAGTGCAGAAGAAATTAATGAGTGGGGTTGGCTGCAAGCCATTCATCCAGACGATCGCCATCATACCAACCTAATGTGGAATCGTGCGGTTGAGACAAAAAGCTGGTACGAAACCGAGTACCGCCTGCGGGGGGCAGATGGTCGCTACCGTTACGTGATGGCACGCGCCGTACCCATACTGAAAGAAGATGGTAGCATTCGCGAGTGGATCGGCACCTGCACCGATATCAACGATCGCAAACGAGCGGAAGTTCAACTGCAACAAAAGGCAAAGGAACTAGAACAAACTTTACAAGAATTGCAACAAGCTCAAATACATTTGATCCAAAGTGAAAAAATGTCAGCGCTGGGCAATCTGGTGAGTGGGGTAGCACACGAAATTAACAATCCCGTTGGGTTTCTGAGTGGCAACATTCAATCGGCTTTGGACTATATTAAGGATGTGTTTGAATTGTTGGATTTATACCAACGGAAATATGACGATCGCGATTGGGAAATTCAAGAACTCATCGACGCGATCGACCTCGATTACATTCGCGAAGACTTACCCAAATCGATCGATTCCATGCAAGAAGGGGTGAATCGAATTCGCGAAATCAGTACCAGTCTTCGCATCTTTTCTCGGGCTGATAAAAATTACAAAGTTCCTTTCAATATCCATGATGGAATCGATAGCACTATCCTCATTCTCAAACATCGCTTAAAAGCTACCGATCGACATCCGGCCATTGAAATAATTAAAGAATATGGCAATCTCCCTCAAATTCAATGCTTTCCCGGACAACTAAATCAAGTATTCATGAATATCTTGGCCAATGCGATCGATGCTTTGGAAGAAGCGAATCAAGGAAGGAGTTTTGCGGAAATTAAAGCCAGCCCGAATCGCATTAGGATTCGCACTGAAATTATTCCCAACAATTGCGTTAAGGTTTGCATTGCAGATAATGGTATTGGCATGACGCCAGAGGTGAAGCGACAGATTTTCGATCATCTTTTCACCACAAAAGCAGTGGGCAAAGGGACGGGATTGGGATTGGCGATCGCCCGTCAAATTGTGGTAGAAAAACATGGCGGTGCGATCGAAGTTAATTCCGCACCAGGTCAAGGTACTGAGTTTGAGATTACCTTACCATCAGGAAAATAGCGAATAATACCAAATCCCACTGAAATACCCATTTGATTCTTTAGTCCGCGTAGGCGGAATTTGTTTATACAGTCGCGGTTTCAACCGCCAAGTATAGAGAGGGATTTTCCTTTTTCTTTCCCTTCTTTATCCTCTATTCCCGCTCGATATCCTGTTCGCCACAAAGGGAGCGATTTCGTTAATTGGTAGGATATATTTAGCAGCACCAAGGGCGATCGCTTCTTTGGGCATACCGAACACTACGCTAGTTGCTTCGTTCTGCGCGATTGTCACGCCGCCAGCTTGCGCGATCGCCAGCATCCCATCCGCCCCATCCCGCCCCATCCCGGTTAACAATATACCGATCGCGCTTCTCCCGTAAAACTTAGCCACCGAATTAAAAGTTACCGTTACCGAAGGACGATGACCTGACAAAGGTGGAGATGAAGAATAAAGAAATTTTCCTTGAGAATTCAACTCTAAATGTTGTCCCTCCGGCGGAAAATACACCGTATTCGGTTGTGGTAAATCCCCCATTTTGGCAATTTTAACCGGCAGTTTGCACTCCGTTGCCAACCAATCTACCAATCCTTGCAAAAATCCATCGCTAATATGCTGGATGCAAATCATCGGCACTCCAATATTACTCGGCAAGTTAGTCAGAATTGCGTGCAGCGCTTGCGGCCCACCAGTAGAAGCACCGATGGTAACTATTTTGAATTGGCTAGAAAAAATCGGCTCTGAAGTATGGGAAATCCGAGAAAATTGCGGAATCGTCTGTTTATTAATGCTAGGCGTATTTTGTGGGCTTTCTCTGTGAATATAATTGGTTGATTGCTTTAATTCATAGTTATTTCCTGTCGATAAACTGAGTGAAGATTCTCCCCGGTTGCGCCGCCGCAAAGTAAACACCGCCACCCCAGATAAAATTTTGATCTTACTAATTAATTCTTGCTTGAGCGACTCGTAATCCTGCACCGATTGGACTCGTGGTTTGGGAAACACATCTACTGCACCTGCATCGAGCAATTGAAATACATTGTAAGTATTTTCTGGCTGAACGGAAGCACTGATTACCAAAATGGGGCGGGGATATTTGCTCATTACTTCCCTGGTAAACTCTAAACCATTCATCTTCGCCATATGCAAGTCGGTGCAAATTACATCTGGCTTAAGATTGGGAATTATTTCTAGTGCTTCTAAACCGTTTTGAGCAGTTCCCACTACTTCAATTTCTGGCGATGAAGCAAAAATTCTTTTCAGAATGAGCGTTACTACTGGTGAATCTTCAACAATTAAAACTTTGATAATTTTGTTGGGCATTTTCCATTGCTCATTGCTCATGGCTATTTTACCGTTTAGTCGGCTTCCACCTACATATAAATAAATTTTTAATACTCAATTCAATTCTATTCCTTAATTTGATATTTAAGCTTGAATATTAATACTGCTCGATTTTTGCATAAAATATGTGTTTTCGTAGGTTTGGTTTGACGCCAGGAAACCCAACCTACAATTTCTTAACCGAGCAGTATTGGCTTGAATATGTTTTTCATTTTTAAACAGGCTTTATAGTCTAACAAAAAAAACTATGGTAGAGTAAAGCCAATCAAAAATTTTAACAAAAATTAAAGATCTATTTATACCTAACCACTAGTTAAGTTGAAAAAGCTTTTTTTAGGAGTCAGAATTTAGCATATTTTTTAATTCTGAATTCTGCCTCCCGACTTCTAACAATTAAACAAGTCTCCTCAAAGTATCGAGCAAAACTTCTTGATTAAAGTTACCTTTAGTAATGTAAGCATTTGCACCCGCTTCTGCACCTCTTTTCTTATCTTCTTCGCTAGCTAAAGACGTAACTAAAATAATTGGTATCTCGCTATATTCTTTATGTTGGCGAATTTTGCTAGTCAGTGATAATCCATCCATATTAGGCATTTGAACATCAGAAACTACTGCATCAAAAGAGCGAGATTTCAATTTATTAAAGCCATCTACACCGTCTACTGCGGTCACGACTTCATAACCAGCACTTTCCAAAATGCGCTTTTCTTGAGTCCGAGTAGAAATAGAATCTTCTACTAACAAAATTACTTGTTTGTGATTGGCTGCTTGGGGTATTGATTTAGGTATGATGGATACGTTGCGCTTCCGCACTGATTTGATCAAATCTTGGGGATTTAAAACCATGCACACTTCTCCATTACCAAGGATGGTTGCACCCGCCACATTACGTATCCGTTTAAGCAACTGACTTTGGGGTTTGAGCATGACATCCTGTTCGTCTACTAAGTCATCAACGAGTAGACCAAGACGTTCGTCTCCTACTTTTAAAATAATGCAGGGTATATGCTTAGTTGTCGAAATTCCTCGGTCATTTGAATTGCTATTAATTAATGATGAATAAGTGTTGGCTGGTGATAATTCCAACAAATCAGCTAATTGGGTAACGGAAATTGGCTGATTATCTAAAACGATCGTATCTCTACCTTCGATCGTAAAAATTTCATCTGGCGAAACAAAACGAGCCATTTGCACGAATTCTACCGGAATGGCATAGTTCATTTCCATCACTGCGACGATTAAGACGTGGGCAGTAGCTAAAGTTGTGGGTAATTGCAGCCGAATGGTGCATCCTTTTCCCGGTTCGGAGTCTACTTGAACAGTGCCTTTGAGTAGTTCGACGTTAGTGCGTACTACGTCCAACCCAACGCCTCTACCAGATACTTCGGTCACAAATGTACGAGTAGAAAATCCCGGCTCAAAGATGAGATACTGAATTTGATTTGGGGTCATGTTGGCTAATTCTTCTTCTCGGCAAATACCCCGTTTGAGCGCTGTTTGTTTGATGCGTTGAATATCTAATCCCCGCCCGTCATCCCTGACTTCTATAATTACGTTGGTAGCGGTTTGTTTGGCTTTTATTTCAATTTTTGCTTGGGGATATTTACCAATTTTTTGCCGTTCCTCAGGTGTTTCGATGCCATGATCTACGCAATTACGAATCATGTGCATCAGGGGGTCTTTCATTTCTTCGATAATACGTTTGTCTGCTTTGGTTTCTCCTCCTTCAATTATTAAATTGACTTGTTTGTTTTCTTGTTTGCTAAGGTCTCTTACCATGCGGGGAAACAAATTAAAAATAGTAGAAAGTGGAAGCAGGCGCAGAGTCCGAATGCCATCTGATAATTCATCAGCAACTATTTCCAGTCTGGCGTTGTCTTCGTAAATGGCGTTTCTCAAGCGATTTACCAGTGAATTTACTAGTTCTAAACGTTCTTGAATTCGACTTTGGATAATTTGCCATTGATGGAAGCCGTTGCCGTGATTTTGTTCTGATATTTGTAAAGATAAATCATGATTTTTATCGGAACTTTTAAAAGCACCTACTCTTGGCATCATTTCTTCTGAAAGAAAGCGATTGATGCTGTTTTCTCGACTCCATTCTTCGCACAAGTTAACTATTTCTTCAATTTGGATCAGTCGGTGAGCGATGCGGGTTTTGGTGACGGTTAGTTCGCCAGCTTGAGTCATTAAGGAATCTAAATGACGGGTTTCTACGCGCACGCTTTCAATGGCGAAACGGGAAGATGCGGGGGCGAGTGGCTGCGCGGGTGAGGAGGTGAGGAATTGAGGGGTTGAGGGGTTGAGGGGCTCAAGGGGTGACGCAATGTTTTGCGGTTCCTCTACTTGAGTGGTGACGGCTTCGAGTACTGGTACGTCTGTTGTGTCCTTGGATGGGGACAATGGTTGGATTTCTAAGGGTACGATGTCGATCGAACGGGGTGATTCGGTGGTGTGAAATTTTTCTTCTGGTTGAATGTTCTCCTCGTTGACGGTTTCTTTGCTTTCCTGAGGTTGGTTTTCTGGAGCGGTTTGGGATGCGGTGTTTTCTGCTCCCATCATGTACGCCAATACGTAAAAAGCGTTAACGGCTGGGGTTTCACCGGTGACTGCTTCTTTGACTAGCTGGCGGATGGCGTCTAATCCTTGATATAGGCGATCGCTAACGACTGAGGTAAATTGAGTTTCTCCCCGTTTGATCGCCCCTAAAATATGCTCCATTTGATGGGCTAGGGTGGCGATATCTTTAATGCCTAACATCCCTGCATCCCCTTTCAGGCTGTGGGCTTCTCGTAATAATTCTTCTAATTTTGCTTGGTCATCCGGGGTTTTTTCTAAATACAGCAAACCTTCTTCAAGTTTCTGTAAATGGTCTTCACTTGCTATCTTGAAAATATCTCTAAGTTCTTGATCTTCCAGCATGATTTTTTATGTCTCCTGTTGATTTATTAATAGTTATTATTGGTCGAGCTTTGAGATCGGCTTTTTTAACAATTGCTAAATAACTTGTTTTAGGCTTTGGGCTGCATCGTTAAGTTTTTGCGTACCGATCCGAGTTTGACCGATTCCGCTAGCTGTTTGGGCTGCTGCGTGATTGAGGGAATTCATGGCATCAACTACTTGCTGAATGGCAATTGCTTGCTGTTTGGCACTCAGAGAAATTTGTTGGTTATTTAATAAAACTTTGTTAATTGCTTCCGTGACTCCTGAAAATGCTTCGGCGGTTTTTCCGGCTATTTTGACGTTTAATTCTACGGTTTTAGTACCTCGCTCCGTGACGGTGACGGTAGAATCGATCGCGGTTTGAATATCGGCGACTAGAAAGCTAATTTTTTCTGCCGATCGCTTGCTGCGATCGGCAAGTTTGCGAATCTCTGCGGCTACCACGCCAAAACCTTTACCATCTTCTCCCGCCCTCACTGCTTCTACGGCGGCGTTAAGGGCTAACATATTGGTTTGGTTGGCTAAATCGCTGACTAAGCTGGAAATGTTGGCAATTTGGTTGGTTTGTTCGCTCAAATGAGAAATTTCTAAAGCGATCGCACCAACTCTTTCTTTGAGCCCTGACATTCCTGCCAAGTTTTCTTGCACTGCTTCGGTACCGGAAGCAGCTAAGGCTAATGCTTGTTGAGCAGCAGATAAAGCAGCCTCCGCTTGAGAAGCTGCTTGTTGGGAAGATGCTCCTAACTCATCCATCGTGGTAGTGGTTTGATTGACAGAGGCAGCTTGCTGAGAAGCCGTGCGCTCTTGTTCCTCGACGGTGGTAGCTATTTCGGTAGAAGAAGTTGCGATCGCGCTAGTTGCCTGATTTATTGTCTTTGTAATCCCTGAAGAAATCCAATAAGCCGCTAGGAGAGAAAACCCCAAACATAAGAACGCACCGATCGCAACGGCAGCAATTAAATAACTGAGTAAGTTTTTAGCTTCGTCGGTAGCTTTGTTAAGAATTTCTTTTTCATTCGTATTAAATTCAATACTTTTTTGTTTGAAATTTTCGACAAAAGCTTGGCCTTGTCCAGAGCGAAAATTAGCTAGTGCTTGGTCTGTTTTACCCGATCGCAATAAACCGATTAATTTATCGGTATATTGCTGATACGAGCGTTGAAAACTAACCATTTCTGCAAGGCGCTGTCTTTGATTGGGATTATCAACCAATTCCCCAGCATTTTTAGCAGCTTGCTCGAACATAATTAATTCATTTTGATACTGGTTTAAATAAAGCGGATTCTTTGATAAAAGATATCCTCTGGCAGCTACTACCAATCTACTGGAACTCAAAGACATATTATTAGCCGATTCAACTATTTTTTGGCTTAGCGCTACTTGCCGAAATACTCCAGATAGCTGATTAGCACTTCCGTAAACTATCCAAGCCAAACTAACAAATAGAAAAATCGGTACTGAATAGCCTAAAAATAGTTGCTTCCCTAATTTCCATTTTTTTAACACTTGTTTTACTCCTTAAATTAAACAAAATAGTAAAAAATAAATTTTTTCAGAAAAATTTTGCGATTGTCCTTAGCGATCGACTAACTCAATCAGAAATAACATTCAATAAAATTAGTAATATTGATTTGATCTAGCATTATAAGTACCCTGGAACTGTGGTAATATGTCTTATACTACTGTCTTCAAAATTAAGGCAATTTCATTGAATTTTTGGGTGCTATCCTTAACTTGAGCGATGCCGATCGCAGTTTCTTTAGCCGCTAAGTTAAGGATGTTCATCGCTTCAAAAACTTGCTGAATAGCCACGGCTTGTTCCTTAATATTTAGCGAAATTTCTTGACTGTTCAAAAAAACTTCGTTGATAGAACTAGCTATTCCAGAAAAGGCCGCAGATGTTTGTTCGGCAATCTTTACTCCTATTTCCACAGTTTTGGAACCTTCATCGGTAACCATTACTGTCGAACTGATGGCATTTTGAATATCGCCTACTAAAATATTGATTTTGTCAGCAGATTTTTTACTTCGATCTGCTAATTTGCGAATTTCTGATGCCACGACACCAAAGCCTTTGCCGTGTTCTCCCGCACGCACTGCTTCTACTGCGGCATTCAGCGCTAACATATTAGTCTGATTTGCTAATTCACTTACCAAACCAGAAATATTACCAATTTGATTGGTTTGTTGGCTCAATCTACTGATTTGTTCGGCAATACCCTCCACTTTTTCTTTCAATTTAGCCATTTTTTCCAGAGTTTGTTCTACCGCTTGGGTCCCTTGTTCTACACGATTTAATGCTTGACGAGCGCCTGTGGTGGCAGCACTAGCTTGCTCGGCTGATTGTTGAGAAGATGCACCTAATTCACCCATTGATGTAGTAGTTTGGTTGACGGAAACAGCCTGCTGTCTAACCGTGCGTTCTTGCTGCTCTACAGTAGCTGCAATCTCAGCAGAAGAAGCAACTATTGTATTGACAATAGCAGTTATTTTCGCACCGAGAGGTTTCGCAATTGTTATGCTAAAATAAATTCCAAAAATCACCGCCGTAATCGGGCCGATCGCCATTCCAACAATCACCCAAAAAGTAGTACGATTAACATCATTTGCCGCTGACTGCCTGGTTTTAGTAGCAAAATCGTAGTTGAGTTTTACAACATCCAAAACTGATTCTTCTACCTCATAAAATGAAATACTTTCTTCATTAGCTGCTAGGATATTTAGTTGCTGAAGCAAGGTAATGGCCGTCTTAATATTGGCCATTTGTAGCGAATCTTTTTTACCTTCATTTAACAATTTTACCTGAACCGTTATGGGGTCGTAAATTCCTATATTATGGAATTGTTGATAAATTCTCATAAATTTTTGATGGTCTTGTTCCCATCGCTGCCAATTTAGGAAAAAAGGTTTGTATAGCTGTTCTTCATTTTCCGATTTAGGTGTTGATTCATATTCCTCAAATCCGTTGTTTATCTGTTGCCAAGCTTTCTGAATGCGATTTAACTCGATTTGTCGGTTCTGCTTGCTTAAAAGGGGATTAAGCAAAGCTCTTTCTGATGATTGAACTTGGGTTTGTCCTTCATTTACTTTCCACAATCCGCTAATACTAGGTAGAGAATTGTTACTCAGAATATCGATATGCTGACTGAGACGAGAATTACCACTATATCCCACTAAAGCAACGATTAATACGATTAGCCCCATAAATAGAAAGGCGGCAATCATCCGGGATTGTAAAGACAGATTTTTGAACATAGGTTTACGGTTTTGATTTTCCGAGTAACTACCTCAACAATTGAAAAGGGCATTTACTCAACAATTTAATCGGTCATTTTTATTGTAATCAAATCAGTTATTGAAAAATATTAATATCTTCACAAATTTTGATTCAAAGATGCACTTCTCAGGTAAATATACCCAAAAATAAAAATGACCTTTGTCTGCAAGTTTCCACATATAAAGCTGCTAAAGTACTGCTTTGAGAGTGACGGCAGCTTCATTTAGTTTTTGGGTACCGACTCTAGTTTGAGTAATACCGCTAGCAGTTTGAGTCGCTGCTTTATTGAGAGAATTCATCGCTTCTACAACTTGCTGAATTGCCACTGCTTGTTGTTTGGCATTGAGCGAAATTTGTTGACTGCTCAAAAAGACATTATTGATTGATTCCATCACGGCAGCAAAAGCATTTGCAGTTTGTTGGACGATTAATTGCCCTTTTTCAGCGGTGTTTGTACCTTCAACTGTTACCATCGCTGTTGACTGGATGGCATTTTGAATATCGCCTACTAAAATGTTGATTTTGTCGGCAGATTTTTTACTTTCGTCTGCTAGTTTGCGAATTTCCGATGCTACGACGCCAAAACCTTTGCCGTGTTCGCCAGCACGCACGGCTTCTACCGCAGCATTTAAGGCTAGCATATTAGTCTGGTTAGCTAATTCGCTGACTAATCCGGAAATATTACCGATTTGATTAGTTTGCTGATTTAACTGCATAATTTGTTGGGCGATCGCTTCTACTTTTTGTTTGAGTACTGCCATTTGTTCTAGGGTTTCTTCTACGGCTTGCGATCCTTCTTCTGCTTTGTTAAGTGCTTGTTTTGCGCCTATAACGGACATTTCTGCTTGTTCTGCCGATTGGCGAGAGGATGCGCTTAATTCATCCATTGTGGCGGTGGTTTGGTGTACGGCGGATGCTTGCTGAGTAGCAGTACGTTCTTGCTCTTCGACGGTACTGGAAATCTCTGTGGAAGAATTTGCGATCGCGCCGATACTTTCATTAATCGCCTGGGTAATTCGGGAAACGATCCACAAACCAACCGGAATTGCCAGCATAGCTGATATCAACGCACTGCCAATCACCACCATATTTAAAAAATGTAAAGCTGTTTCCGTTTCTTTATTCTTTTCTGCCTGAATTGTATCTTCTGTTTGGTTGAAGGTATTGATTACTTCTTCTAATTCTCGATTAAGTGTTGTGCGGTCTGCCGAAGTGTACTTTTGTAACGCTTCTTTACTTTTACCAGACATCACTAAATCGATTAAGCTTCTGTTAAAGTCTAAAGACCTGTTTCCCAGTTCTATAATTCTTTCTAATCGTTGTCGCTGTTCCGGTATTTCTACTAGCTTGTCTAAGGATTGAGATGCTCCTTTAAACAAAGTTTCTGCTTCCGAAAAATTCGTTAAAGAATCTTCATTAGCTTGTAATAAATAACCTCTAGCAGAGCGTTGTAGCCTTGCTATGCTGAGAGATATTTGATCGGAGTATTTTACCATTTGCTGGCCAACTTTTTCCCTTTTATTTTGTTGGTCTACTTGCCAAACACTTGCATATACCAAGCCAGCAGTCACGATCGACATCAAGAGGGGAACGCAATATCCTAATATAATGCGACTTCGTAACTTCAAATTGTTAAACATCCTAGTAATTCCCAAATATCAAGTAACTGTTTTTCCTTAACTTTAAGGTAAACCTATCTAGTTAATTAAGATCCATTACTTCTAATAATTTCATAATAATTTCCATCCCTTTGCAAATTCACCAAAAAACTTGGCAATTTAATAACCTACTTTAAGCTTCTTCATTAACAACTAAATCTCCTTTCTTAAAAATCTTGGCTAAATCTAAAAAACTCATCATCTTTTCTCGATAGGGAGCCGTACCTCGTAAATATTCATCATTAATAGAATGAACTGCTGTCGGAACAGATGAAATTTCCGATGGGTGCAAGTACATTACATCAAACACTTCATCAACTGTCACGCCTGCCATTGTGTCATCTACCCGCACGATCGTGACTTTAGAAATATTTTCTCTGCCCAATATCGGCATATTTAATACACCTCGAATATCAACCAAAGTTAAAATTTCACCTCGTAAATTCATGTTCCCGACAATATGAGGAGGACAGCAAGGAACCGGGGTAACTTTACGAATATTAGTAAACTCTCGAACTAATTTTAAATCGAGGCCGAAATATTCTCCATTTAACCCGATCACGGCTAGCGCTACTAACCCTGCAAAATCTTGCTTGTCAGTAGATTTCCTTAAATTCTGGGCGCGTTCTCGAAAAATGGCTCTTTCTTCTGGGGTAGCGTGGGGGCAAAATATCGGGTATTTAGCAGGGAAAATATCTCTAAATTTCGATTCTCTTTCTTCTGTTTCTAACCGCTCGGAAGTTGCCTTTTCCTGAAATTTTTCAAATGCTTCCGAATAGGAAAACAAACTTTCTTCATTCAGCAGCATAATAATATCTGCTTCTACTTTGGCAATTCCCACTATATGATTAGCAGAATTAATAGTAAATTCTCGCCGATAAGAAAGTTCTTTCGTGATATCTTGCCGGGAGATATTGTGAACTTCATTAACTTGATTGACAATAATGCCTACTCGCCATCCCTGCCTTTCTAAAACTATTACACTATCGGTTACGCCATATTCTGGTTGCTGATATCCCAAACGCAGATTAATATCCATAACGGGTAGGATATCTCCGCGTAAATTAACTACCCCTATAATCGAGCGAGGTGCTTCTGCAACGGGTGTTAATTCTGGTAAAGAAAAAATTTCTTGAACAAATTGAGCTTCTATACCATAAAGTGAACTATTGAGGCTAAAGATAAGATAAGGTTTATGTTCGAGTGTTAACATAATTAAATTTTTGTTAGATATGCGATCGAAAATGGTCTTCTTTTAAGAAAATACCATTTTCAAACTTAAGCAGACGATCGGGAAAACATTTCTTCCCACTTTTAGGATTCCCGGATCTCACTCTCAGTTAACATTTTTTTTTACTTTTTCTAAAATATTTTTCCTTTCTCTATTCTACCTACCAAGAAGGACGGACGCGCAATTAGTTAAATATGCTGTTTGAACATCTTTTGAAGTTCCACCAGCAATTGACCGGCAGTTACCTCACCTTGTCGCTCAACTCTGGCTGATGATGGCAATTTCTTCAATAACTCAACAGCCGTTGCTAGCATTTTGATCGCTCTAGCAGTATTCTCTTCTTTTTTGTAAATAAAAGCTAAGTCAAGATATGCAGAAATCGATGACGGTGCTAAATAAATGATTCTTTTTAAAAAAACTTTCGCTTTCTCTAGCTCTCCTTTTTCTTCAGCAATATGTGCTAAAAGATAATAAGGTAAAACAGACAAAGAATCGAGTTCAATTGCCTGTTGACAATAGTAAGTTGCTTTGTTGTAATCGCCTAAGTTGGCATAAGCTTCGGCCAAAAGATAATAAGCGCCAAAGCTACGAGGATGTAAGGTAATTAACTGTTCGGCTTGTTTGATTGCTTCCGTATAATCTTTTTTGTGGAAAAGTTTTTCGGCGTGCATTAAAATATCGTGATGCGGAACTGAATGATTTGATGAAGTTGGTAACGATTTGCCTTGCAAGTTAGCTTTGGCAAACTTGCTAACAATTTTCTCTTCTTGATTCGCTAAAGGAAGGACAGAATAATTGGTCTGATAAATAGGTAATTCCGAAAAAGAATCAGGGGATTTTTCTAATTTTTTATTTGACGATCGCGGAGATTTTAGTGATGAATAACTTCGTGAATTTGGCGGAATATAAATATTTAACAAATCACTCTCTTTTGATTCTATTTGTTTGGAATTAAGGCCGGATTTTTGCTGAGCAAACGGTAAATCTTCAGAATAATTCGTGGGAGTCGTAGCAGTTTTAAGTTGTTTGATTTCGCTATTGCGTTTATATATGACAGATTCAGGAAAAACCATCACCTGAAAACAACTTAATTCTTGATTATAAAGTTCCGTATGCCCTGTTAGTAAATAGCCTCCCGGTACGAGAGTATTATAAAACTTTTTTAGAACGAGCGCTATAGCTTTATAATCAAAATATACAAATACGTTGCGGCAAATAATTAGATCCATATTAGAAACGATCGATCTATCGTTAGGATAATCATCCTTAACTAAATTTCCATAACTAAACGTTACCATTTTGCGAATTTGGTCATCAATTTGCCATTCGGTTTGTCGCGGATAAAAATAGCGCATTTGTAATTGATTTTCTACTAACCGAAATGACCAAGAACTATAAATTCCTTCTTTGGCTTTTTCAATAGATTTTTGATTGATATCGGTTCCCAAAATCAAGATATCCCAATCTTCCCAGTCAGGTAATATTTCTCGGAGAACGATCGCTAAGGAATACGGTTCTTCACCTGTCGAGCATCCAGCACTCCAAATACGCAGGCTGCGCTTCTGGTTATTTTGAGTTTTTGCTTGCTGGTTTTTGGCTTCGATAATTTCCGGTAAAATGCGATTACTTAGGAGATTTATTTGACCTTTGTCGCGAAAGAAATAGCTTTCTCCAGTAGTTAATAAATGGGTTAATTCTCTCCATTCCTTTTCTCGTTTTTGTTCCCAGGAATGACCTTCTGCGATATTACCAGCCAAAACTTGATAATAATCTTCTGCTCTAGATAATCTTAACAATTTAAGCCGCATCCAAATTTTATTGGCTAAACTGCCTTTGTCCTGCTCCCTGATTTGCAAACCTGTACGAGCAGAAATTAATTCGACAAAACGCTCTAATAAAGCCTCATTCATTAAACTACCCCTTTGCAGATACGTCGGTATTATATTATCGTTATAAACGACAATCAGCCGCTATAAAGAAAAAATAGCTAGTTAATATCAAGCTTTATCTATTCTTTATACTCAGATCCTTTACCTTTCTCAATCAGGCTAAAGAAACCCGGTTTCTCACCCAGTTGTAAGATGGGAGTATCAAAATTAAGTTTGTTTTTAAGGAAAACTTTATTTTATTGACTGAAACTGGGAGTATAATAAATAGTATTATTCTCCCAGCTAACTACTAAGCTGCTACGCATTTAATTTGGATGTCGAGCTTGATGTTGAGTATGGGTTGGACGGTAAAAATAGACAATTTTAGCCCTAAATTAATTGAAATACGCGAATTTAGATGCGGACAAAGTAGACTTTAGCGCTCTTCTACGTATATGGGAGGCTCGATCGCAAAATTATCCAGACGCCCGGATTCATCGATTACGTAGCCAGCAGTAGTATCTAAATCGCTACCTTCCTCTTGCTTTCTGAGAGATTCCACTTGGTCGATATTCTGCTCTACATCTACGTTAGAAGGAATTTCCGCATCTGGGGGATTAACGGCAATGTTTTGTGCTAATTGTACTCCATAATGATTGTTACCTGGAGCGCCTCTACCTGGTTCTGCTTCGCGGGGGTCTTCTGATAATATTGGTTTTTGGTTAGTCATAGATTTTGTCCTCTTGGTAATTTTGACAAGGTTGAGATTGCTTAATATTTCAATCGACCAGTTTCTATGACACTAGCCAATTTAGTCTTGAGCTTTACTCTTTCGTTGGGATTAATTTATTACCTACAGGACTTAGGAAAAATAAAGAATAACTGAGGTTGTAGGGGCGGGATTTAAAGTATGTACCACTTCACTTAAACGCTGTCACTTTTAATTTTGGCAGGGGGCAGGGGGCAGGGGGAAAGATAAATGACACGGTTAAAGTGAATTGGTAATAGTTATTTTTGAAACCCTTAGTTTATCGGCTAAACTCGCTTCCAAGCCTGCCATCGCCTTCTTCAGTCCCGTTAACTATAAATATCACCATATTTATCAAAAAATTTCCCTAAAGCACCGTCAATTTTAAAATTTAGGCCGGAGTAGTAGGGCAGAAGATTAGTGACATCGTTAAAGTGAATTATTCAGAGATGAACGCAAATCGGTTCTCTGGATGAAGAGGGAATCTATAACTGTGGTTTAGGTCGATTTTCAGGTATTTCGGGAGAGCGTTGAATTTGCTCTAAGTTGTATCCTTGCACTTTTAGCTGTTGTACGAATTCCGTGCGATCGAATTCGGCTATGGGTTTTGTTTGTTCTGACGATCGATTCTCAGATGCCAGCCGCTTCTGTTGTTTGATTTTCGCTTTTCTTCCCACAATTGATTCTCCCTAATGAAGTCTGAAGGATGAAGGATAAAGTCTGACAATCGATCGACTATTATATATTTTTTGATTTCCTCATCCTTTCACTTTTATGCCAATTTAAGATAAATTGGTATTAGCAATCTTATCATTTTTACTTTCCCGATCGTCAGACTGTGCAAGGTAGTTTCTTTTTGCTTCATAAAATCCGCAAGCAGTATGTCCCAAAGTATAAAGCAAGCCTGCATTACTGGATGCACCCACCACAGCACCTAAAATCGGAATCAATTCTACAAAACTCAATCCCACTTTTAAAGTGCCCGTACCGCCGACAGATAAAGCGAAAATTGCTAACACTTCTCCTCGTCTGGTGGGGTCTTTTAAGGAAAATCCATAGGCGGCGGCGATGCGATAAACCATCTCCGCTTGTAGGGTAGTAATTG
Source organism: Leptolyngbyaceae cyanobacterium (assembly GCA_036703985.1). Lineage (GTDB taxonomy): Bacteria > Cyanobacteriota > Cyanobacteriia > Cyanobacteriales > Aerosakkonemataceae > DATNQN01. The sequence continues at coordinate 5,688 of DATNQN010000054.1, read as the reverse complement.
CGGCGATATCAACTGCAAATAAGGTAAGCGCTAATGGCGGAATGAAATTAGTCAGTAGCCCAATTCCCCCACCTTTGAGGGCAGTGTCAACGATAATTCGATTAGCGAGTTGAGCAGGAGTTTCGAGGGGATATTCTTGTCGCAGTTTGTCTACTTCTTTTTGTGCTTGTTCTGGATCGACGTTACCTAAAGCGGTGAACAAGTAGTTGATGCCTGGAAGTTTAGCGGCGTATTTTACCAAGGGGTTTTCTGCGATCGGGGTTACGAATTGGCCCACTCTTTCCGTGCCCTGTTCCACAAATCGAAAAGCGGTTGGGCCTAAAGTTTGTCCTACGGATGTGGCAGTGCTGTTAAAAACATCAGCCGCCGCACGCAATGTCTCAAATGCAGCTTGTGCGTTGGATGCAGCCATTTGAGTTGCTTGCGCGATCGGATCTGCGGCTGGCTTGTTAGTTGAATTTTCGGTTTTCCGTGCAGTCATAGGCTACCTTCGACTCCTCTCGATCGTAATTACTCATCCCCACTTTAGAAACTGTAGAGGCTGGGCAACCTCTATCTGATGTAGTGATTTAATTGAGGCATGAGGAATAGGGCATAAGGCATAGAATAAGAATAAGCATTTAGTAAAAATGGCTTTCCCGAAATCGGATAATTTTATTTGAAGTGATTAATTAATCATCAAAATCTATCTGGGAAATAATCATTTTTCTTGGGAAGTCTGGTAATAAATTTTTTACCACAGATGTCCGCAGATGAACACAGATGAACACAGATGTAAGCCATACATTATCGTATGATAAACAGATACAAAATGTAGTCTATCATCATTATTTTTAGATAAACAATGATAAATCAATTTTTTCAAAGGCAACATCCTATTGTTAAGCGAGTAAGTAAAGTAACTATTATTTTATTATTGCTAGGCATAACGGTGCGGACTTTACCATATTTTGCACCAATTCATGCTAAAGACTTAATTCAAGATCGGCAGGCGATCGAATTTAGCGATCGCAATGGTTTACCATTAGGAACATTGCTCACTCGCGACCAAAACCATACCGCCGTCGTACCGTTAAATCAAGTTTCTCCTCACTTCAAAAATGCCATTATCGCTGCCGAAGATTCTGGATTTTATCAACATGGAGCATTGGATTTAAAAGCAATAATTAGAGCAACTCAACAAGCAATTCAAGCCAAGAAAATCATTTCCGGCGCTTCCACCATTACCATGCAACTAGCACGAATGTTAGAACCAGTTCCTCGCCACTTACAGGGAAAAATTCAAGAAATTTGGTTATCTTGGCGATTAGCAGCCGGCATGAACAAAGATGAAATCCTCGCTGCCTACATTAACCGTTTACCAATGGGAAGTAATATTTATGGTTTAGAAGCAGCTTCCCGCGTTTATTTTGGCATTCCCGCCAGCGATTTAAATTTAGCACAAGCAAGTCTGCTGGCGGCTTTACCAAATAACCCGAGTAACCTCAATCCCTACGATAATTTACCAGCACTTAAACGGCGACAAACTTACGTTCTTAACCGCATGGTAAAAGATGGATATATCACCCGCGCCACCGCTGACAAAGCATATCAAGAAAAAATAGCCCTTCAACCTCGCAAACAAGGTATTCTCGCCGCACCACACTTTTTATTTTGGGTAGCCAGTCAATTACCCGCATCGCAAAATTGCGATTCTTCTGTTCCCTCGCAAGAAAGAGAGGCAAAGGGGGTTAAGTTTGCTTGTACTCCCGCCCATTTACGCACTACCATCGATAAATCATTACAACAATTTGTCGAAGCACAAGTGCAAGAAGTCGTTCGCACTCTCGCACCTAATAACGTACATGATGCTGCTGCGATCGTAATTGATAATCGCACTGGAGAAGTATTAGCTTACGTTGGTTCTCCCGATTATTTTAATGAAGTAAAAAAGGGTCGCAATGATGGAGTACAAGCATTACGTCAACCCGGTTCGACTCTCAAACCTTTTTTATATGAATTAGCATTAGAAAACCGCATTATTCGCCCCAATACAGTGTTAGCAGACGTGCCAACTCATTACGCCATTCCCGGTGCAAAATTATACAGTCCGCAAGATTATAACGAAAAATTTTTAGGCCCGGTACGAGTTCGCATTGCTTTAGCCAATTCTCTCAATATTCCAGCGGTGAGAGTATTAGAAAAAGTCGGCGTTGCAACTTTTTTAGAACGGTTGCATCAATTGGGATTTTCCCATCTTTCTCATCCCCCAGAACATTACGGTTTGGGATTAACTTTAGGCAGCGGTGAAGTAACTCTTTGGGAATTAGCCCGCGCTTATCTAATTATGGCAAGACAAGGCGATGCAATTCCACTAATTACTACTTTAAAAGACCTAACCCCCCAACCTCCTTCTCTACCCCCCCAGCCCCCCTTAAAAAGGGGGGTAGGGAAGAGGGAGAAAGACTCCCCTCTCCTGGCAGGAGAGGGGTTGGGGGAGAGGTCGGAATGGGCATTAATTACTGATATATTAAGTGATGCTCATGCTCGTGCAAAAGCATTTGGTGTAGACTCGGTGTTGGCTTTACCTTTTCCTACTGCCGTGAAAACAGGTACTTCTTCTAATTTTCGAGATACTTGGACGGTGGGGTTCACGACTGATTATACAGTGGCTGCTTGGGTAGGAAATTTTAATGGCGATCGCATGGAAAGAGTCTCTGGTGTCATGGGTGCAGCACCTTTATGGAATCGCATCATGTTACGCTTGCACCAACATCGAGAACCCGCCCCTTTTACAATTCCCCAAAATTTAGTGCAGCGTCCGATTTGTGCAATTTCTGGCTTACGCCCTACCCCTGCTTGCCCTTCCGTCGTGCAAGAATATTTTTATCCAGAAGATATCAGCAAATATGAAAATACTCCAGACAATTTTTATCAATTAGTCTCAACTGATGGAAAATCCCCTCAATATCGCTTGAACTTACCATCAGAATATAACGAGTGGTTAGCTATGCAGCCGCAACCGCATTTATTACCAAGTGGATTAAAAATTATATCTCCGCGCAATAATGACGTGTTTTTGTATTATCATAATGATGGAAATACCGAACAAAAATTGCAGTTTAAATTAGCGAGAGATTCAAAGCAACCTGTCGAATGGTGGTTGAATGGTAAAAAAGTAGCAACTCAGTCTTCCAATTCTTTGTTTTGGCAATTAAGTCCGGGGAATTGGACTTTAGAAGTAAGAAATGGAAACATGAAAGACCGAGTACGTTTTCAGGTTGAATTAGCAGATAACAAACGAATCCGTCGGGGATTTTCCGTAGTTGGTAATTAAGTAATTTGTCCTCCAAAAATTGGGATTGTCGTAGGTTGCTATAGTAACTAGTTTTTAGCTAGAATAAAAATCGCTCCCCATCAATGAGAGCGCTTTTTATTTTTTAATTTTTAATGGTTTACACTCGTCCTTTAGCACGTTTGATCGAACAATTGCAACGCTTGCCGGGAGTTGGCCCAAAAACGGCGCAGCGGTTGGCCTTACATATATTGAAGCGATCGGAAGAAGAAGTGCAAGCACTAGCCCAAGCTTTGATTGAAGCTAAACAACAAGTTGGTTTGTGTCAGCAGTGTTTTCACTTGTCCGCCGAACCGATTTGTGAAATTTGTCGCAGTCCCAACCGGGATAGTAATACGATTTGCGTAGTAGCTGATTCGCGGGATTTGATCGCTTTGGAAAAAACGCGGGAATATGGCGGAAAGTATCACGTTTTGGGCGGCGTCATTTCTCCGATGGATGGAATTGGCCCAGAACAGTTGAACGTTTCCCCGTTAGTGCGGCGAGTGAGTCAGCAAAAGGTTAAGGAAGTGATTTTGGCAATTACGCCTAATGTGGAAGGAGAAACAACTACCCTTTATGTGGGTCAGTTGTTGAAACCTTTTACTAAGGTGACTCGAATTGCTTTTGGTTTGCCCGTAGGGGGCGAGTTGGAATATGCTGATGAGATAACGTTAGCTCGTGCTTTGGAAGGGCGGCGGGAGTTATAGTTTAGTTTGTCATTTGTGATTTGTCATCGGTCATTGGTGAAAGGTAATGTGACAGAATAAGAAAATTCGATCGCAAATTGATATTTACTATGTCACTCCAAGAATTAGAGACAGAACTTGTTTCTCTAAGTCCTGATGAGAAGGTTCAGGTAATCCAAATATTAACCAAAAGTCTAGTTCCTCTATGGCCGGAACTCGATCGCGTAATTAAAATATTAGACCAAACTTTTGCCGATGAATGGACTGGTATTAAAAAGATCGAGGGTGTGATGGGTGGCGATGCTTGCGTCAGCAATACCCGTATCCCTGTTTGGTTATTAGTAAGCTATCGCCGTTTGGGTGCAACTGATACTGATATTTTACAAGATTATCCAGATTTGAGCGCAGCAGATTTAATCAATGCTTTTGCTTATGCTGAAGCACATTCTCATGAAATTGAAATGGCAATCCGACGACAAAAGGAAGCATAAACAATGGCAAAGTTATATGCCGATCAAAATTTTCCGGCGCGAGTTGTGGAATTGTTGCGTAATTTAACTCACGATGTTCTCACGGCGAGAGAAGCAGGAAATGCGGGCGTGGAAATGTCGGATGAAGATGTGTTAGCTTTTGCTCACAATCATAGTCGGGCTATCTTGACAGTTAATCGGAGTGATTTTGTCAAATTGCACGACCTGGAAATTCCCCATTCTGGAATTATTATTTGTGCCGAAGATATGGATCGGGAAAAAATGGCCAGACAAATTAATGAATCTATATTTTGGGTAAGTACTTTAGCGGGAAATTTGATTAAAGTTAAAAATTTTTTTGCTGCCTAATTATTTGCTGAATGCGATCGCAAAATCAAAACTAAAGATAAAGCACCTGCTTTCTCTTATCTACCTATTCGGGAATGCGATCGATAACTTCCATCTGACGATCGCCCACCCTATTTTTAGCATTGTTTTGATAGGAATGATTAGCACAACAATAGACCCTATAATTGGCATTATGGAGGTTGATAGAAAGATATATTTCTAATTTAATCGGCGAATAAAAAAATTTATTGCTATCCCCATTCCAGCATCAACCTAAACATTCAAATTAAATACCTAATAGCTTATTGAGGAGTGCGCCTCATCATTCTCCTTTGCCGTTCATCATCTATATCCGTGTCAGAATCAGCAGAATTTTGAGAAACTTCCTCTGTATGGAGGGAATTCATCTCTATGGCATCAGGATCGGCAGGATCGGAGATCGTTTCACGATCGAGGAAACCCGAGTCATCAATATCGCTGGAGTCTGATTTTGCAATGGGTTTGTGTGGATTTGATGTCATTTGTTTAACTCCATTAAAAATACTTTTCAGAATCTATCTATTTTTAAGGATTTTCTGTTACTTCTATCACCAGTATTGAAATTTTATTGCTGATTTTAATCCGTCTTTAGGTTGATGAGTATTCTACTATTCAAACACAGATTTTATTGAGTTACAGAGTAATATAGCAATCCTAAATGAATTGCGAACAACTAGACCCCACCCTAGCCCTGCCCTTACCAAGGGGAGGGCTAGGGTGGGGTTCATTACTCAAATAGGATGGCTATATAATGTCCGGTTGCATATATTGTGCTGTCACTTTTAATTTTGGCAGGGGGGCAGGGGGCAGGGGGAAAGATAAATGACAC